>JBEEGB010000148.1:0-6469 GCA_041166585.1 Acidimicrobiaceae bacterium | reverse complement strand
GCGACCTTCGGGTTATGAGCCCGACGAGCTACCAGACTGCTCCACCCCTGCGGCGTGGGTGAACAACTTACCAGCGACCCTGGCGGATCCCAAACGGCTCCGCTCACCCGACAGAGGCGTCGCGTTCACCCGAGGTTGTCGCGAAAACCGTGCGGAGGACGGGAAGGCGCCCCTCTTTGCCCACTGTGGACTTTGAGCCGTGTGAGCGACGGCTGAGGGTTCACAGAGGACAGCGACCGGGATTCTGTGGACGCTGAGCCGTGGCTTTCACGGCTCAAGTTCCGCAGACCGCTTCCGACGTTGACGATCTCCGCGCGCTCGACGCCCACCGTCGGTGAGCCCGGGTTCTCGAGCAGCTGACCGTCGACGACGACCTCGGGGAAGCGCGACGGGCTAGGCCGTGCCGACCGCCGTCGTGGTCGTGGTGGTCGAACTCGTGCTCGTGGAGGACGGCGCGGTCGTCGTCGTCGAGGAGCTGGCGCCGTTGAGGAGGTCAGCGGCCTGCTGGATCTTGGCCCGCCCCTCTTGGGTCTTGGACTGGTACGTCGCGAAGTCCGGAGGGCTCTTGGCCAGCGCGGCGTTGGCTTCGTCGAAGAGCCGGTTGGCGTCGGCCAGGAGCTGGGCCGGCGTGCTCAAGTCGGGGGTGGTCGGGGTGGAGCCGGGCGTGGTGGTGCTCGGGGTCCCGCCGGCGCCCGACGCCGGAAGGTCCTTGAACGGATCGAGCTTCTTGAGGGCCAACGGCAACGTGTCGTCGACGGCGACCTGACCGTTGAACTCGACCACGACCTTGCGCAGCTGCGGGATCGGGTTGTTGGTGGCCTGCACGTACACCGGTCGCACGAAGAGCAGGGACTGCTGGATCGGCACGGTGATGAGGTTGCCGAAGAGCAGGTCGGAACCGCCGCCGATGATGCCGAGCTGCGTCTGCAGCGACGACACGGTCGGGTCCGAGCTCATCTTGCTGGCCACCTGCCCCGGGCTCGGTGGCAGGTTGTTGCTCGGCATGACGAACGTCCGGAGCTGGCCGTAGGTCGCGGGGTCGCTGCTCGCGACCATGAACGCGGTGAGCTGTTGGTTGTTGCCTTGCACCGGCACGAACGAGCGCAGCAGCACGAAGCTCTGCTCGGCGTCACCAGGCAGCTGCATCAGCAGGTAGTACGGCGGGATCCGTCCTTGTGGTGAGGGCGGCACGTTGGCGTTGGCGTTGCTGTTCGCCGAATCGGTTGGCGCCGCGGCGGCGACCTTCACCTGCTGGCCTGGGTCAGGCGCCACGATCCAGCCGTTGCTCTGGTTGTAGAACGTGTCCGGGTTGGTCTCGTGGTAGCGGGCCCACATGTTGGTCTGCACCCGGAACAGCTCCTCCGGGTAGCGGAAGTGGGCCTCGAGCTCGGCCGGCGCCGGGGTGGTGGTGAAGAGCGACGGGAACGCCTTCTGGTAGGCCTGGATGATCGGATCCGTGGCGTCCTTGACGTAGAGCGTGATCGTGCCGTCGTAAGCGTCAACCACTGCCTTCACCGCGTTGCGGGCGTAGTTGAACTGACCGCCGAGGCCGTTGTCGCCGGAGCCGCCGTCGGTGATCGCGCGCTGTGCATAGGGGTAGCGATCGGTCGACGTGTAGCCGTCCACGACCCACTCGATGCGACCCCCGACGACGACCGGGTACGGATCGCGATCGAAGGACAGGAAGGGTGCGATCGCCTGGACGCGCGACCTGATGTCGCGGTTGATCAGGATCTTCGAACCGCCGGTGAGGTTGCCGGACACGAGCGGGTTGAAGTCGCCGAAGCGCAGCGCGAACGCGGCCTTGTTGACGATCGAGCCGATGTCGATGCCGTCCTGGCCGGCGTAGTTGCGCAGCGAGTTCGAGCCGTCTGGTTTCTGGAAGTCGATCTCTTCGCGCTTGGTGTTCACGACGACGTAGCCGCTCAGGTTCTCGCCGAAGTAGATGGCGGACTCGTCGACCTTGATGTTGTCCGAGTTCGCGACAGGGATGTCCTTGACGATGAACGCGGGGTCACCGGTCGGCGTCTGGTCGTTGGACGGAGCCGCGACCACGCCGTAGCCGTGCGTGAACGCGAGGTGGGTCGCCTCCCACGAGGACTGGGGCACACCGCTCGTGTTGAGCTCGCGGGCCGAGATCATCACCTGCGTCTTCTTGCCGTTGATCGTGTAGCGATCAACGTCGACGTCACCGATGTTGTAGAAGGGCCGCAGGTTCTGCAGCTGCTGGAACGTCTTGCCCAGGATGTTGCTGGCGGGATCCCAGAGCCGGATGTTGTCGAGCGTCGCCTGGTTGCCGTTGGTGCCGGTGACATCCGCGGCGGTCAGCTTGTTGTCGGACGCGAACGGGACCGTCGACATCTTCGCCAACCCGATCGCCTCCTGCGTGGCGGCGATGTTGCGCTCGATGTAGGGGCGCTCCTTCGACGACTCGGACGGCTCGACCCGGAACTTCTGGATGATCGCGGGCAGGATCGACCCGGCGATGATCGCGACGAACGCCCAGAGCCCGACGCCGAGCACGGGCAGCACCCAACCCCTGCGGAAGATGTTGAGGATGAACAGCGTCGCGGCCGCGAGCGAGATCAGCATCAACAGCTGGATCGCCGGCAGCTGCACGTGGACGTCGGTGTAGGTGGCGCCGTCGACCGTGCCCCGGGTGGACGTGGTGAGCTGGAACTGCTGCAGGTAGTAGCCGCCCAGCTTCACCAGCGCGAGCACTGCGAGGAGCACCGACAGGTGGGCCTTCACCTGAGGCGTCACCCGTTGGAACGGGGTCTGCACGCGGATGCCGCCGTTCAGGTAGTGCGCCACCGCGGTGACGATGAACACGATCACGAACGCGGCGAACAGCCAACCGACCAGGAACGTGAGGAACGGCAGCTGGAAGACGTAGAAGCCGATGTCCTTGTGGAACTGAGGGTCGGTGGCGCCGAACGAGACCCGGTTGCGGAACAGCAGCCACTCGTTCCACTGCGACGACGCCGGCGCACCGGCGATCACGGCGAACAGCGCGGCCACGCCGATGCGCACGAGGCCGACATGACCGGAGATCAGGTCGTGGTAGCGCTCGATGAGCTCCTCTTCGGGGCCGGTCGGACGGAACTTGGGGGCCAGGCGATCGGCGATGAACAGGCTGACCCACATCAGCACGAAGAACACGCCGATGAACACGCCGGCCAGGACGAGCTTGGTGCCGAGCACGCCCCGCCACACGCCGGTCTGCCCGATGGACTTGAACCACAGGTAGTCGGTGTAGAAGGAGGCGATCGCCCGCAACGACGTGATGAGCACGAACAACGCGATCGCGGCGAAGATGAGGAGGATCCGTCCCCGATTGCTCCCCGGACGGCGACGTCGTCGCTCGCGGCGGGGCATGTCATCAGCAGGGCGCATAGGACCGCTGACTCTACTGAGGCAGGATGCTCAGTCGACTTCAGGAGCGGTGGGCACCAGCAGGCACCGGCACCCTGGGTGCGCCGGCGGGTAGCAGTGCCCCGTCGGGAACGGCTCGCCACGAACCACGAGGCCGGCGAGGGCGTTGTCCTCGGCGTCCGGGCAGGGCGATCCGCCGTCGTCGACCAGCCAGCGCAGCTGCGTCCCTGACTCCGTGGCGTCGTAGAGCGCGCGGTTGAACGCGGCGAGCACGACGTGGTGGGCCTCGCCGGCGAGACGCTGGGTCTTCCACTCGCGGTAGCAGGACCGCAGCAGGTCGGCGATCGTGTCCTCGTCGCCGTCGGCGTCGCGCAGCGAGGACTCGATGCGGTCGCGCAACGGCACCACGATGGCCATCGCCAGCTCGGAGGCGAGGTCGTCGACCCCGGTCGCGAGGTCGGCGCTGCCGCCGAAGAACGACGCACCGCCGGCCGCGGCGACGGCCAGCTCGGGTGCTGCTCCGGCGGCGTAGCGCGCAGTCTGGTGGTCGAGGGAGGGCAGCACCGCGGCGAGGTCGCCGCCCCGGGTGCGCCGCAGGTGGTCGAGCACCTCGTTCTGCTCGTCGGCCAGCGCGCGCTTCAGCTTGCGCGTCACACGCTGCTCGACCTCGTCGGTGATGGCATCACGACGCTCGAGCAGCGCCTGGTCCTCTGATTCCCGGGCGGAGTCGTCGGGGGCATCGGCCTGGGTTGCGTGCTCGGCCTCAGGCGCCTCCTCGGTCTCGAGGACGACCTCGGGCTGCAGCTCGACCTCGGGGTGCGCCTCCGCCGCTGGCTCGCTGTCCTCCGCCACGGGCTCGACTTCGACCGCATCGGTCTCGGCGTCCGCATCAGCTTCGGCGAGCACCTCTTTGGCCTTGGCGACGTCGACCTGGCGGGCGGAGCGGAGGCGGGCGAAGAGGGCGTCGACATCGACGGACACGTCGAGGTCGTCGGACTCGACGGTCTGTTCCTCGTCTTGGACCGGTTCGTCCTTGGCCGGGTGCACGACCCTGACCTCTTCCATGGGATCGGGCGGTGGCAGCGGGACGAGCTCGGTCTCGGGCAGCTGGAACGCCCGGTCCTTGCGGCTCTTGTGCTTGCGCGGGAGGCGTACGGGCTCAGGTCGGGGCGGCGGCCACTCGGCCACCTCGTCCTCGACGTGGGCCGCCGGTTCCGGCTCGGGCTCGGTCGCGACGACAACGACCTCGACCACCTCGACCACCTCGACCACCTCGACGACCGCGGTCGCCTCCTCGGCCACCGGCTCGGGCTCGGGTTCAGCCTCCGGCTCGACCTCGACCTCGAGCGTCGGCTCAGGCTCCGGTTCAGGTTCCGGCTCGACCTCGGCCACCGGCTCGGGCGTCGGCGCGGGCGGGACGTCCACCTCGGTCACCAGATCGGCCTCGGCCTCCTCGTCGACTCGGGTCTGCTCGACTTCAGCCACCAGGTCCTCGAGCGTCGGCTCGGGCTCCTCGGCGACGCGCTGGAGCGCGGCATCGGCGGCAACCTTCGCCTCGGGCAGCACATCCTGCAGCTCGCCGGTGGCCTCCTCGAGGCTGCGGCGCACCACGTCGTAGGCCTCGAGCAACCGGTCGCGGCCGGCCCGAAGCTGTTCGAGCTGTGCCCGCGCCGCCTTGCGCTTGCGCACCAGATCCTTGAGCACCCGCTCGCGCACGGCGAGCGCTTCGTTGACCATCGCACGGCCTTCGTCAGCCGCCCGCGCCAGCACCGCGGCCGCCTCTTCGTCAGCCCGGGCGGTGCGGGCCTCGGCCTCGGCGACCGCCATCTGGCGAAGACGTTCGCCGTACTTCTTCGCTTCGGCGAGGCGCTCCTCGAGGAGCGCAGCCGCTTCGGCCTCCTTCGACTCCGCCTCGGCGAGCAGGTCGCCCACGAACGTCTCCGCCTCGGCGCGGATCGCCGCGGCGTGGCGCTCGGCCTCCTCGGTCTTCTTGCTGAGCGCCGCCTCGGCCTCGGCCCGCACCCGGTTGGCCTCGTCGGTGGCCTCGCGGAGGAGGCGCCCGACGCTCTCCTCCCCCTTCGCCCGGATCTCCGCGGCGACCTCACGGGCCGCGGTGAGCACCCTTGCCGTCTCTTCGCCGAGCGCGGCCATGAGCGTGGCCTCGTCGAGCTCGACGCTCGGGCGGGCCGCGGCCTCGAGCGATGCGATCTCGGTGCGCAGGGCCGCTTCGCGATCACGGGCACCGCGCAGCTCTTCGGCGACCGTGGCGAGGTACGCCGTCACCTGGGCCTGGTCGAACCCCCGGCGGACGACGATGAACGACTGGCGGGCCACCGTCTCCGGCCCGAGCCGCGCCCGCGGGGCGTTGGCAGCGGGGTCGTCAGGCACGGTCCGATGCTAGGGCGCTGTCCTTGGACGGACGTGGAGCCTCGACCGATTTGTGCGGAAGGCCGGCACCGATGGTCAGGGCGGAGCCGGGTTGCCCAGCAGCCCGCCGACCACCTCGTTGACGGTGTTGATGAGGTCGTCAGCCGGCGGGACGCCTGTCGTGGGCACGAGCGGTTGGGTCGTGGGCGGAGGGGGACTCGTGGTGGGCGGTGGGTTGGAGCGAGGGCGCGTCGTCGAGGGGCCGGTCGGGCTGGTGGGGTTGGTCGAGGGCGTGGTCGTCGTGACCGTTGGCGCCGTCGGGGTGGTGACCGACCGCGTGGGTTGCGCGAACTCGAGGCCCGTGCTGTTCACGGCCTTGTTGAGCTCGGAGAGCAACGGGTCCTGGCTCACGCCCTGGTCGAGTGCGATGAGCCCCCAGGCGGCTCCGTCGTCACGGAATCGGAACACCTGGCCCCACCGCTCCGCGAACGTCGTCTTGCGGCCCAGGGTGGCGATGGCCCCGCCCACGAGGAGCTCGCCCTGCTCGCGCTCGCCCGTGAGCAGCGTTTGCGTGAACGACGTCTCGGTCGCCAGTGCGGGGAGCAGCGTGCGGTAGAAGGCGACGGTGCGGGTGTCCGTTCGCCGCAGCGTGCTGGTGTAGCCCGTGGACAGCTCGTCGAGTCGGCGGCCGAGGTCGATGGCCGCGCCGAGGTAGCGACGGTCCCAC
>JBEEGB010000147.1:0-3568 GCA_041166585.1 Acidimicrobiaceae bacterium | reverse complement strand
GCGCGGGAAGTACACCTTCTTCACCAGGTTGGCGTTGCCGACGACCGTGAGCATCGCCCCGTTGAGCCCGTTGGCCAGGTAGTTCCAGGGCAGCAGCCCGCACACGAGGAACAGGGCGAAGTTCTTGAGCCCGCTCGGATCTCCGCGTGGCGCGTCCACCTTGAGGAAGAAGCGGAAGACGATCGCGAAGATGATCACCGTGGCCAGCGGGTTCAGCAGCGACCAGCTCCACCCGAGCAGCGACCGCTTGTACTTGCCCCGCAGCTCACGCATGGTGAGGTTCACCGTGAGCTCGCGCGCGTCCGCGTACTCCTTGAGCGTCGTCATCAGGCCGGGTCCACCTCGTCAGAAGGGCGCGCCAATCGTACGACGAGGTCGGCCAGCAGCCCGATCACGAGCAGCTGCAGCGCGGCGAAGACCAGCAGCAACGTGTTGGTGGCGATGCGCAGGTCCTTCGTCACGAGGTCGAACACGAGCTTGCCGACACCGGGCACGCCGAGCACGAGCGACGCGGGCACGAAGATCCGCAACGGGTCGTAGGTGAGCACCATGCGCAGCACCTGCACGAAGTAGCGGCGGGTGTCGGTCCACCAGTGGAACTTCGAGTAGCCGGCCCGGGCGCGGTACTCGATGGGGACGTACTTCACCGAGTAGCCGTTCGCCAGGAACGTCATCGTGATCGTCGTCACGCACGAGAACCCCGACGGCAGCAGGTGCACGTACTGCAGGCCGACGTCGCGGCGGAACGCGCGCAGCCCGGAGTTGAGGTCGGGGATCTTGGTGTCGGTGAGGTAGCTCGCCAGCTTGCGGATGCTCCACTTCGCCGGTACCCGGAAGAACCGGGCCCGTCCCTGCTCGGACGTGCGGGCGCCGACCACCTGGTCGAAGCCCTCGAGCTCCTTGACAAGCCGGGGGATCTCTTCGTTCGGGTACGACATGTCGGCGTCGGTCCACACGACCACGCGACCCTTCGCCGCCCGCGTGCCGATGCGGCGCACGGCCCCCGAGCCGCGGTTCTTCGCGCTGCGGATGAGGCGGATGCCGTCCACCCCTTCGAGCTGCTCGACCGAGCCGTCCGTCGAGCAGTCGTCGACCACGATGATCTCGAAGCTGTAGGGCGAAGCCTCCAGGGCGGCCCGGATGCGCGTGACCTCCTGAAGCACGTGCCCGACCTCGTTGAAGACGGGCAGCACCACGCTCACATCGAGCTCGTCAGCGGCTCCTTGGGGATCATTCACCGGCGGAGATACTACGGGTGGCCCTCCGCTGGCTCCTCTTTGGGCTGGTCGTGCGGGGTGGCCTGGAGCAGCTCGATCTCGCTCAGGCGCTGGCGGATGGCCCGGCCGCTCACCTCGGGCGTGAAGCTGGTGGCGATCCGCTCGGCCGCGTTCTTGGCCTTGACCGCGGCCTCGTCGGGCCGTTCCCACACCCGGCGCATCTGCTCGGCGGCGTGGTCGAGATCGGGCTCGGCCCACCGTCCGTCCGCTGGGTAGGGCGCCGCACCGGGGCCGACCTCCACCTCCTCGTAGTCGACCAGGTAGGCGGTGTCGTCATCCATGAAGGCGAGGTTGCCGGAGTAGCCCGTGGCGATCACCGGCGTGCCGAGGGCCATGCTCTCCGCCAGGCCGAGGCCGAACCCCTCGGCGCGGTGCAGCGACACGTAGCAGTCGGCATGGGCCAGCAGCGCGCCGCGCTGGTCCTCGGGCAGGTAGCCGTCGATGAGGATGATGTCGTCGCGCCCCGCCGCCGCCATCCGCACGTGCTCGAGCTCGTCGATGCGGTGCGGTCCGTTGATGCTCTTGATCACGAGCACCGGGCCCTCACCGGGCGAGAACGCGCGCCGGAACGCTTCGATGAGACCGGTCGGGTTCTTGCGCCGCTCGGTCGAGTGGTAGTCGAAGCTGAAGAGGAACACGAAGCGGTCGTCGGGCAGCCCGAGGTCTTCGCGGCTCACGGGCGCGACGTCCGGCGCGACGACGGCGAGCGGCAGCTCGACGACGGGCTTGCCGTGGCCGGCGAAGATGCCGAGCTCGAACCCGCTGGTGACCCAGATCTCGTCCACGTACCCGAGGGCTTGGCGCATCGGGGGCGTGAAGCGGTCGGTCTCCCAGAACCAGAGCCCGATGGTGTAGCGGCCCTCGAAGAACGCCGGGCCGACCGCCTCCGCGAAGGACGGCGTGCGGTCCGCGGTGATGCACAACAGGTTGGTGCCGTACACCGCATCCTCCGGCGCAACCGCGGAGACCTCGAACACCTTGTCGTTGAGGTCGTCCTCGTTGGTGACGAGCGTGAACGGCAGGTCGGTGGTCTCCAGCGCGTCGACCAGCAGCCGGGCCGCCTCGCCCAACCCCAGCACCGAGCGGAAGTAGCCGGCGACGTTCATGCCCCGCAGCCAACCGTCGCTGGACTCGTCGCCGTCGCTTTGGTCGTCGCGCTCGGTGATGACGACGGGTGCTTCCTCCACCTCCGGTAGCAGCGCCGGCGGGATCGAGGCCTCCTTCATGCCGTAGGTCGCGCACCACTCCTCGAAGCCCTTGGCGGCGCGGCCGCGCAGGCTCGGGTACGCGCCGCGCAGGTCGCTGCGCTCTGACCAGATCTGTGCGAGGTAGCGCGACACCTCGTTGCCATCAGAGGGCGTGCGCAGCCACGCGAGCACCGCGGGCGCAGTGCCCGGGCCGAACGGGGTCGGCGGGGCTGGCGCGACGCCGCGGTCGGTCAGCGTGCGCGCCTCGCGGTACGCGTGGCGCATCCGGACGTCGATGGGCGTCCCGTCGTCGAGGGTCGCCCATCCGTACGGCTCCTGCTTCGTGGCGGTCGTGCCCTCCCACATCGCGCTCGCGTGCGCGGTGAGCCGGACGAGGTCCGGTCGCTGACTGAGCAGCAGGCGGGGCGACGACGTGACGAGCTGCGACAGCAGCCACGGTCGCGACGGGTCGAACCCGTCGAGGTGAGCGGCCGCGACGCGGGTGCCGTCGATCCACCAGCCGCCGTCGCGCGCTTCGAGCGTCGACTCATGCAGGTTCCAGTGCGACACCAGCGTGGTCTCGGGCAGCAACGTCACGGCGAACAGGCCCGGCACGAGGTCGAGCCAGCGCCGGTCGAGCGAGAGGCCGATGGCCGGCTCGTCGACGCAGTCACGGCGCAGGTGCCCGCCCCACCAGTCGAGCACCGCCGTCCCGACCGGCGACGCGGCGACGAGGGCGGTGTCGAACGTGCCGACCTGCAAGGCCTCGACGATCCCCGGTCGCAGCCCGTCGTCGGGCAGCGCCCGCGTCATGCGGCGGGGGACGCCGAACCCGGTGCCCGCCACACCCGCGAGGTAGTCGTCCAACGGACCGAGCACGAGCACGTCCGGGGCGAGGAACAGAGCCAGTGGTGCGCCTCGCCGCAGCAGGTACGACAGCGCGAACGGTTTCAGCGCCGCGTTCAACGCCGGCTCGTCGTACATCATCGCCATCTCGGCGAGGTCCGCTCCGTGGTCGCCGTCCCGGAACAGCTCATCGGCGCCGACGAGCTCGAACGGCTGCTGCTCGTCCGCGTCGAGGCCGTCGAGCCCATCGGACACGAC
>JBEEGB010000146.1:0-2532 GCA_041166585.1 Acidimicrobiaceae bacterium | reverse complement strand
CTCGCCATCGCCGCCCGTGCGTTCTTGCGGGCACGCGCGACCGTCTGAACCTCTGTCGAGGCTCACTCCGGCAGCCAGCCGACACGCTGAGCTGTTCCAAGGCGATCGTCGCAGCCGCGTCGTCAAGGCGCTGTGGGTCCTCGCGACCCTCGTCATCGGGTTGCTCGCGCTGGCGGCCATCGACCTGTTGCGCATCCGAGCCGACCTGAGCCGAGGCCAGGCCTCGCTGCGGGCGCTCGACTTCAACACGGTGGACGAGGGCGGCGGCATCGTGCGCGTCGCCACGGATGCCAGCAGCCAGCTGGACCGCGCCGCCGACCGTGCATCGCGGAGCCCATGGCTCGACGCCCTGTCGTACCTTCCCGCCCTCGGCAACCAGGTGCACGGCGTCCGCGACCTGACGAACGTCGCGGCGCAGGCCGGCGACCAGGGCCTGGCGGCGGCGACGAAGGTCCAGGCCGCGCTCGATCGCACGGGGACGGGCGGACCGGGTGAGCGAGTGGGGTTGGCGGCGACGGTCGCCACCACGCTCGAGGAGCTGCGCGGCGCCATCGACGCGATCCACGTCCCCGACCGCGACGGGCTGGTGGGCCCCCTCGCCAGCGCCCGCCGGCAGCTGGTCGATCGCCTGGCCAAGGCAAGCCGCGAGCTGGGTGACGGCGCGCGGCGGGCCCACGTCCTCGAGACGTTCCTGGCCGGCCCCCGGCGGTTCCTGATCCTCGGCGGCAACAACGCCGAGATGCGCGCGTTCGGCATCACGACGACGGCGGGAGTCGCGGCGATCAAGGACGGCTCGATGGAGGTCAGCGACTTCCTCGGAGCGGACAAGACGATCCTGCCCCCGCCCGGCGTCCCCGTGTCCGACGACTGGTTCACGCTCTACCAGTTCCTCGACCCGGGCCGGCAGTACAGCACCGACGTGATGTCGCCGAACTTCCCCGAGGTGGCGCGGGTGGCGGCGAGCATCTCCGACCAGAACGCGATCGGACCGGTCGACGGCGTGATCTTCGCTGACACCGTCGCGCTGCAGTCGCTGCTGCAGATCATCGGGCCGGTCACCGTCGACGGCGTCACCTACGACGGGGACAACGCGGCCCGCATCCTCATCAACGAGAACTACATCAAGTACGGCACCGCCGAAGATGCCCCGGCGAGACGAGACCAGCAGAGCGTCGTGGCCAAGACGCTCTTCAAAGCGATGAACGAGCGCCACGTGCCGATCCTCAAGCTGGCGTCGCGCCTGCAGCTCCTGGCCCAGAGCCGGCACCTGTTGATCGCGTCGAAGGACGCCGGCGAGAACGAGCTGTTCCACGCCGCGGGCGCGACCGGCGAGCTCACGCCCGACAGCCTGCTCGTCGCGTCGGAGAACATCGGCGCCAGCAAGCTCGACTTCTACGTGCCGGTCACCGTCGACGGGTCGGTCGAGCTGTTCACGGACCACCGGCGCATCAACCTGGACATCAGCATCACGAACCCGGCGGGGGTGGCGACGTCGCCCTACATCGACTTCAGCTCGCCGTATGCGAACCCGACCGAGTACGGCTCCTTCCTGCTCGTGTACATGCCGCAGTCTGCGTTCGACGTGCAGAACCCCGTGCCGGGGCTCACCCGCCTCGCCCGCGACGGCCCGGTGTCGGTGGCGGGGATGGTTCTCCGGATCCCCCGCGGGCAGACCCAGGTGACCCGGCTGTCGTTCTCCCTGCCGCTGTCCGTGGACGCGATGGACCTGGTGCCTTCGACCAGGCTCTCGCCGATCATCTACCGGTTGAACGGGCACGTGTTCTCGGATCAGCTGCCCAACCGGATCCTGCTCGCGCCGCTGACCCCGCCCAAGCAACCGACGGGCTGGCTGTTCGTCGGGATGGTGCTGCTCGGCCTCGGCATCGTGGCCACCGGCGGCGCAGCAGCCACCCGCGCCGAAGCCCGCGCCACCAACGAGCTGATCGCAGCGAAGCGAGCGACCATCGACGTGCGGACCGGCGAGCTGCTCCTGGCCCTGTCCGCCGCAATGCTCCTCGCCTACGCCTACTTCCAACACATCGCCTGAGTCCCATCCCGTTCTGGCGGTTCTGAGTCGGAGTTTTTCCGACTCAGTACCGCACAAACGGGCGGGTGGGGTTGGTCAGGCCTCAGTGATCGCGCCTCGTTCGGCGCCTTGGGCGAGGCGGGCGTACTTGGCCAGCACGCCGGTGGTGTAACGGGGCTCCGGGACCTTCCACTCGGCGCGGCGGCGCCCGAGCTCGTCCGAGGGCACGTCGAGGTCGATGGTGTGGCCGACGGTGTCGATGACGATGCGGTCGCCGTCGCGCACGAAGGCGATGGGCCCGCCGTCCACGGCCTCGGGAGCGACGTGGCCGATGCAGAACCCGTGGGTGCCGCCCGAGAACCGTCCGTCGGTGACCAGGGCGCAGTCGCCGCCCCGCCCGGCGCCCTTCATGGCTCCGGTGACCGCGAGCATCTCCCGCATCCCGGGGCCGCCCTTGGGACCCTCGTAGCGGATGACGACGACCTCACCGGGGTTGACCTTGCCGG
>JBEEGB010000145.1:0-2678 GCA_041166585.1 Acidimicrobiaceae bacterium | reverse complement strand
CGCTGCAGCTCGTCATCCGCAACGTCGGGGGCGGACGGCCAGGTGGGGTCGATCGGGCCGCACAGGGCAACCCCGGGAAGCTCTCCTTCTGCTTCCCCGAAGACGAGGCCGGCTCCCCGTGGGAGCCACTCCATGTCGAGCTGGGGTACGCGGAGGACGCGAGTACCGTCACCCTCTTCGCCGGCGAGGGCCCGCGAGGCGTCGTCGATCAGCTGAGCCGCGAGCCGGACTCCCTCGCCCGCTCGTTCGCCGCGTGCCTACGGACGGTGCAGCACCCCAAGCTGCCGATCGTCTTCGACGCGGTGCTGGTGATCGGACCCGAGCACGCCCGGGTGTTTCGCGAGGCGGGCTGGTCGAAGGCGAAGCTCCGCGAGCGCCTGCGCGAGCTCACGCTGCTCGAAGGCGCCGACATCGTGCGCGGCGCCGGGGGGATCGCCGAGGGTGTGCCGGAGCACCTCCGGGACATCCAGCTCCCGAAGTTTCGCCCCGACGGCATCATCATCGTCCACGCCGGTGGCGGAGCCGGCCTGTTCTCGACGATCATCGCCGGGTGGGCGAACGGCGCCACCGGCAGCCAACCCACGACGAGGGAGATAGGAACATGAGCAAGGTCCTCCTCGATCCCACGTCAGAGCGCACCCCGGCCGAGCGCGAACAAGTCCCGCGGCCGCGCTCGCTCGACGGTCTCACCGTCGGGTTGCTCGACATCAGCAAGGCCCGCGGCGACGTGTTCCTCAACCGCCTCGACGACCTGCTCACCGCTCGTGGCCTGCGCGTGCTCCGCTACGCCAAGCCCACGTTCACCAAGCCCGCGCCCGTCGACCTGCGGCACGAGATCGCCAGCCAGTGCGACGTGGTGATCGAGGCGCTCGCCGACTGAGGGTCGTGCACGTCGTGCAGTGTGCACGACATCGTCGATCTGGAGTCGAGGGGCGTGCCCGCCGTGTTCGTGGCGTCGAGCGAGTTCGTCGACGCCGCCTCCAACCAGGCTGCCGCGCTCGGCTTCGCGTCCGTGGCGCGCGTCTTCGTCGCCCATCCCATCCAAGACCGCACCGACGACGAGATGCGGGCGCTCGCCGATGCCGCGGTCGACGAGATCATCGACAGGATCACGACGGGCTGAAGTAGCCAGCGAGGTCGTTGATCACGAACACCGGGGCGCTCGCCGCGAAGCCGCCGCGCCCGTCACCCGCGAGCTTCGTCACGACCGCGTTGGCCACCACCTGTCCCGCCCGGAAGTTGAGGTTGGACGTGCTCGGCGACACCCCGGCGGGGAACACGCTGAGGAAGCCACCGCCGATGGCGACGACCGTCGTGTTCATCTGCGCCGCCACCGCGTCGGACGGCACGACGTTGACGCCACCGATGTCGAGGTTGAACACCTCGGAGGCGGCGAGCGGGCCGAGGCGGGGACCGTTGCCGGTCCTGGCGTCAAGATCGCGGATGGGGTTCAGCGCCACGAACCCGTTGGCGCCCGACGGCCTGAAGTAACCGACGACGTCGAGGATCACGTCCACCGAGCTGAACGCAGAGTTCGCGATCGTGACCTGTCCCGCTGTCCCGAGCTTCACCACCACGAGGTTCGGGACGTCCTGGTTCGCCCCGAAGTTCACGTTGGACACGCCACCGCTCGTGCCCCCCTTCGGGAACAGCGAGAGGAAGCCACCGCCGCTCGAGCGGGTGGCGGTGAGGTTCACGATCACCGCCTGCGCGTCGGCGGGAACCGGGCCGCGCCCGGCGACGGTGAAGTCGAAGCTCTCGCTCGGCGTGAGCTGACGGGCGATCGGTCCCACCGTCCCCGGCCGGGTGTCGAGGATGCGCGTCGGGTCGACCGGCTCGAAGCCCTGATCACCTGCCGACGCGCCGGAGCCGCCGTAGTAGCCGGTGATGTCCACGATCATCGGCGTGCTGCCGGTGGCGTTGAAGATGCGGATCGAGGCCTTCCCGCTGTGAGCACCGACCGCGACGGTCACGTGGTTGGCCACCGTCTGGCCCGCGTTGAAGTTGATGTTCGACGCGTTGGGCCGGCTGCCGCCGAAGGGGTACAGCGTGAGGAAGCCGCCGTTGCCTGATGGTCGATCCACCGTGAGGTTGAGCACGACGGCGGTGGCGGTGGCCGGCACCTGTGCGGTGGCGAAGTCGAACACCACGTCCTCGCCGGCCGCGAGCGGACCCGCGTGCCCTGTCCCGGTGCGCGTGTCGAGCACGCGCACCGGCGAGCTCAGGGGCTTGAACCGCGCCGGTCTCGGGGCCGCGAGCGGGTTGGCCGCGGACGGGGTGGCGCCCAGGGCGAGACGGCCGGTGCCGAACACGTCGTCCTGACCGAGCGCGCCGGCGTCGATGGCGCGCGACTGCAGGATCCCCTGGAGCTCGGCCGCGTCGAGCGAGGGGTTGGCGCTGAGCAGCAGCGCCGCGGCACCAGCGACGTGGGGCGAGGACGCGGAGGTGCCCCGGAAGCCGCCCTGACCGCACACCCCGCCCGTGTTCAGCCCGAAGACGCTGTTGCTCACGCCGTCGGGACCCGAGATGTCGGGCTTGTGCCGGCCGTCGATCGTGGGTCCTTGGCTGCTGAACGGCTCGGAGGCTCCGCTCGAGTAGCAGTGGGCGCCCACCGTCATCACGAACGGAGAGCTGGCAGGCTCGCTGAGGCTCGACTCCGCCGTGCTCGCCTTCCTGTT
>JBEEGB010000144.1:0-8916 GCA_041166585.1 Acidimicrobiaceae bacterium | reverse complement strand
CACAGCCGGGCGTGCCATGCTCACGGGCGCGATGAAGGGTCTCATACTCTCCGGCGGGGCTGGCACGCGCCTGCGCCCGATCACCCACACCAGCGCCAAGCAGCTGGTCCCGGTGGCCAACAAGCCGATCCTGTTCTACGGGATCGAGGACATGGCCGAGGCCGGGATCGTCGACATCGGCATCGTCGTCGGTGAGACCCGGGCCGAGATCATGGAGGCCGTCGGCGACGGCTCGCAGTTCGGCGTCAACGTCACCTACATCCCGCAGGACGCGCCGCTCGGGCTCGCGCACTGCGTGAAGATCGCCAAGGACTTCCTCGGCGACGACGACTTCGTGATGTACCTCGGCGACAACATGCTGCAGCAGGGACTCGTCGAGTTCCTCGAGCGGTTCGAGGCCGACCGGCGCCAGTCCGACGAGCCGACGCTCGACGGTGAGCGCCGCCCGCCGTCCGCCCAGATCCTGCTGTGCCACGTGCCCGATCCGCACCGCTTCGGCGTCGCCGAGGTGGACGCCGAGGGCCACGTCGTGCGCTTGGTCGAAAAGCCCGTCGACCCACCGTCCGACCTCGCACTGGTGGGCGTCTACCTCTTCACCCCGGCGATCCACGAGGCGGTCGATTCGATCGCGCCGTCCGATCGCGGCGAGCTCGAGATCACCGATGCCATCCAGTGGCTCGCCGACCACGGCCACCGCGTCCGCCACGAGATCCTCAAGGGCTGGTGGCTCGACACCGGCAAGAAGGATCCGCTGCTCGAGTCGAACCGGCGCGTGCTCGAGACGATCGAGCCCCGCATCGACGGCAAGGTCGATGCCGACTCACAGATCGACGGAAGGGTGATCGTGGAAGAAGGCGCCGAGCTGAAGCAGGCGCACGTGCGGGGCCCGGCGATCATCGGTGCCGGCACCCGCGTCATCAACTCCTACATCGGGCCGTTCACCGCCATCGCCAACGACTGCGAGATCGTCGACTCCGAGGTGGAGCACTCCGTGGTGCTCGAGCACAGCCGCATCGTCGGTGTGCCGCGGCTCACCGACTCGCTCATCGGCAAGCACGTCGAGGTCATCCACGCCGAGAAGCGCCCCCGAGCCACCCGCCTCATGGTCGGCGACCACTGCACCATCGAGCTCACATGAAGCAATTGGTGACTGGGGGGGCGGGGTTCATCGGGTCGAACTACGTGCGCTACGTGCTCGACCACACCGATGACGAGGTCACCGTGTACGACTCGCTGACGTACGCCGGCAACCTCTCCACCCTCAAGGACGTCGACGACAACCCTCGCTACGACTTCGTGAAGGGCAACATCTGCGACCCCGGCACGCTCGAGGATGCGATGCGGGGCCACGACGCGGTCGTGCACTTCGCGGCCGAGAGCCACGTCGACCGCTCGATCGCCGGTCCCGACGACTTCATCAACACGAACTGCTTCGGCACGAACATCGTGATGGACACCGCCAGGCGCCTCGAGATCGGTCGCGTCATCCACATCGGGACCGACGAGGTGTACGGGTCGGTCGAGGTCGGGTCGTCGAAGGAGGACGATCCCCTCGAGCCTCGCTCGCCGTACTCCGCGTCGAAGGCCGGCTCCGACCTCATCGCCCTCTCCTACCACCACACCTACGGGCTGCCGGTCACCGTCACCCGCTGCACGAACAACTTCGGGCCCTACCAGTACCCCGAGAAGGCGATCCCGCTCTTCACGACCAACCTGCTCGAGGGCAAGAAGATCCCCCTCTACGGCGACGGCCTCAACGAGCGCGACTGGCTCTACGTCGACGACCACTGCTCCGGCGTGCACCTCGTCCTGCACGAGGGAACGCCCGGCGAGATCTACAACATCGGCGCCGGCAACGAGACGCCGAACCGTGTGCTCGTCGACAAGCTGCTCGGGCTGCTCGGGGTGGGGGAGGAGATGGTCGACTACGTCGAGGACCGCCTCGGTCACGACCGGCGCTACTCCGTGGACATCGACAAGGTGACCGCGCTCGGCTGGCGCAAGCAGCGCACGCTCGACGAGGCCCTCGAGGCCACGGTGGACTGGTACCGGGACAACCGCTGGTGGTGGGAGCCGCTCAAGCACAGCAACGCCACGTGATGCGCGTCCTCATCACGGGCGCGGGCGGCCAGGTGGGCCGCGAGCTGGTGGAGCTGTGCGAGGCCGCGGGGGACGAGGTGATCGCCTGCGACCACGCCGCGCTCGACGTCGGCGACCGGGACGCGGTGTTGCAGGCCGTGCTGTCGACGCAGCCCGACGCCGTGGTGCACGCCGGTGCGTGGACAGCAGTCGACGCGTGCGAGAGCGACCCGGACCGCGCCATGCGCGTGAACGCGCTCGGCAGCCGCAACGTCGCCGAGGCGTCTCGCAAGGCCGGCGCCCACCTCGTGTACGTGTCGACCGACTACGTCTTCGACGGGACGAAGCCCACGCCGTACGACGAGTGGGACCGACCGTCGCCCGCGTCGGTCTACGGGCGTTCGAAGTGGGCGGGCGAGCACGAGGTGGCGGTGGTCTCCGGCGGCGAAGCAACCCTCGTCCGCATCTCGTGGGTGTGCGGCGAGCACGGCGCCAACATGGTGAAGACGGCGTTGCGCCTTGCCGCGGACGGCGTGAACCCGAAGTTCGTCCACGACCAGATCGGCAACCCGACGATCGTCTCCGACCTCGTGCCGGTGCTGCGCAGGTTCGCGGTCGAGCGCCGGCCCGGGCTGTTCCACGTCACCAACCAGGGTGCGGTGTCGTGGTTCGAGTTCGTGCGAGAGGTGTACGTCGCTGCCGGCCACGACCCGGACCGCGTCACGGCCATCACCACCGCCGAGCTCGACCCGCCCCGCCCGGCGCCGCGGCCCGCCAACTCCGTGCTCGACAACGCCGGGCTCCGGCTGGCCGGCATCGAGCTGCTGCCGCACCACGCTGGGTCGCTCGAACGTCTCGTCGCGAAGCTGATGGCAGAGTAGGGCTCAAGGCGGAAGTCTGACGGGCCGATGACAGGGGCAGGTTGGAGGGTGCGCAGCTGCAGCCTCCGCTCCCACGCAAGCGGGGTCCCTTCGGGGGCCCCGCTTGAGTTCTTTTCAGCGCCGTCCTTTCAGCGCCGTCCTTTCAGCGCCACAGTGTGCGGGCCTCGAGGAAGCCGGCGAGACCGTGGCGCGCCGCTGGCGGGGGACCATGGGCCGCGGCCGGCACCGGCGCCACCGTCGTCGCCTCGAGCATCGGGGTGAACACGACGCGCCGGCTGCGCGCACCGAGCGCCCGACCGAGCGCTGTCCCAGCGCCGACGAAGCGAGCGTCGCTCGGGAGGTCGGCGAGCGCGTCGAGCAGCGCGACGCGGTCGGCCACCAGCAGCTGCGTCTGCACGACGTCGATGGTGTGCGGCTTCAGCGCGAGGGCGAAAGGCCCGGGGTCATCGACCGATCGTCCTGTGAGGGGCGACGCCCTCCGCTCTCCGCCCACGGCCACACCGGCGCCGTCGACGATCGTGCCCACCGGGTCGATGAGCCGTCCGCACACGACCGCCGCATCAGGGTGCAGCTCCAGCAAGCCGACTGCCTCCCACAACCAGCCCGGGCGGCGCAGGTCGATCTGGTCGGACGCGATGACGACGATCGCCGCGTCGATCGCGGACAGCAGACCTGCCAGCTCACCAACAGTGCCGGCCTCGTCCCGGACGTGCCACGACGCGATCGGGCAGTCGTTCGTCCGGGACACGCCGCGCCCGAAGGCGGGCGCGGGCGCAGCGGCGCCGGCGCCTGCGGTCCCCACGACCATCGCGACCGCAGGCGGATCGACGGGCAGGCGGACGATGGCCGCCTCGCGGGCGCCACGCCACACGGGCGCCTCGTCGACGCGGTAGCGCTCGGGCGTGCTGGTCCGTTCGATGATGCGACGCAAGAGGTGCTCGACCGACGCCCGCTGCGCACCGGTCGGCGCGGCGGTGTTGGTGCTCGACGAGCGATGGTGCCGCCAGTGGTACAGCACCTCGGGGACGTGCACCGGCGTGTCACCGCCAGCGACGACGCGTTCGACCGTGTCCCAGTCGTGGCACCACTCGAGCGCGGCGTCGCGGTAGAGGCCGACCGCGTCGGCCACATCGCGGCGCACGGCCAGCAGGTGCCAGATGTACGACGACGCGGTGTGCAGCACCGGGTCCCACGACGGTCGCAGGTACGGGTCGCGCGGGCCGGAGCGGTCGACGATGTCCTCGTCGGAGAACAGCAGCGCGGGGCGGTCGTGCTCGACCGCGGCGCGGGCGAGGGTGGCGAGCGCGTCGACGGTGAGGAGGTCGTCGCCGTCGACGGGCACGACGTAGTCAGCGGTCGCCGCGTCGAGCGCGCACCGCATGGTGGCGAGGATGCCGCCGCGCGCGCAGGGCAGCACCCGCAGCTGGGGTCGACCGTCGGCCAGCTTTCGCAGCGTCGTCTCGAGGGACACGGGCACGGGACCGTCGGTCGCCACGACCCACTCGGTCAAGGGCAGCACCTGCGCGTCGAGCGAGGCGGCCAGCTCTTCCAGCAGGGCGGGCTCGGTGCCCGAGTACACCGGGGTGATCACGGCGAACGAAGGAGCACCCGCGGGCGCACCGAGCGCGGCGCGCTCGGCGACACGCGCGGCGAGCCACTCGGCGTAGCGCGGCAGCTCGGCATAGGGACGATCGAGCAACGAGCGCACGTGCGCGGCCCGTGCGCGGTCTTCAACCGGCTTCCACGCGCGCTCGGCGCGCAGGTCGACCCGTGGCGACAGCGTCGGCGTCGAGGTGAGCAGGTCTTGGTTGACGACGAGGAAGCGGTGTCGTGCATCGTCGCTCACGTGCTCGTCGAGGACGTCGTCGACGTCGGCGAGGATGTGCGGTGAGGTGACGACCCGCGTCCCCTCGCGCCGTGCCGACGCCCCGATCCATGCCCCGAGCTGCGCGACGGGCGCATCGTGGACTGCCATGGCGTCGAGCGCGTCGAGGAGCACACGCGACGACACCACGCTGTGGTCGACCGGCACCACGTCGACTGAGCGCTGCTTGGCGGTGAGGTCGAGGTGCCCGAAGCCGTCCACCGTCTGGCCCACCTCGGGGCTGTCGTAGCCGCGGCCGAACCCGAAATGACCCGGGCCGGCCACGACCGTCCCGGCTCGGACCAGCCGTCCTCCCACGGCGGCCAGGTCCTCGAAGCGCTCGAAGAGCCCCGCCGCCTCCCACGACCACTCGTCGTCGAGCGGTCTCGAGCCGCGAGCGCGGAGGTGCACGAGCCGGACGCCATCGTCGCTCCCGACCGCGGCGCGGACGCGCTCGGTCAGCACCGCCACCGTCTCGTTGCTCTCGAGCCCGACCTCGACGAACGCCGGCGGGTCGGTGCGGCGGCGTCGGAGCCACCAGTCGTTCGCGCCAGGGCTGCGCGGGTTCGGTTCGAGCCCGAGCAGCTCAGGCCGCGGCGTGGCGGCGTGGATCTTGTCGAGCACCGCGTGCTGGGAGGCACCGACGTTCGCCTTCGCCTCGTGGCCCCTGGCCGTCGAGCCATGGTGGACGCGCCAGCTGTAGAGCACCTCGGCGATGTGGAGGGGGACGTGGCCGGCGAGCGTGGCCCGGGTGAAGAGGTCCCAGTCGGGGCTGGACTCGGCGGCCGGGTCGTCGTAGGCGCCCAGCTCGAGCGCGACGTCGCGCCGCACGCCGGACAGGTGGGAGATGTAGCAGGAGTTGGCGAACAGCACCGGGTCCCAGTCGGGCTTGTGGTACGGCCCGAAGAACACGTCGAGGTCGAGCTTGTCCTCGTCCGAGTAGAAGAGTGCAGGCCACTCGTTGCGGCGCAGCTCGGCCGCCACGACGCGAACCGCGTCGGGAGCCAGCAAGTCGTCGTGGTCGAGCGGAGCGACGTAGCGACCGGTCGCGAGCCCGAGGCAGGCGCGCATGCCGGCGATGATCCCGTCGTTGCGCGGCAGCCGGGCGAAGCGCACCGACGGGTGCGCCGCGAGCTGGTCGAGGGCCGCGATCGTGTCGGGACGGTCCGACCCGTTGTCGACGATCACCCACTCGAGCGAGCCGAGCGCGTCTTGCGTGAGCACGCTCCGCGCCAGGATGCGGAGGAAGCCCGGGTCGGTGTTCCACGCCGGCGTCAGGAGGCTGAGCACCGGCGGCTCGGGACTGCCCTGGCCCTGGTCTTCGGACGAGGCGGGCAGGGCCGGGTAGAGCGTGCGCCGCAGCTCGATGCGGGCCAGGCGGTGGGCGTCGTACTCGCTGCGCGGCGTCGTTCGCCACACCTCGTCGAGGCGATCGGGTCCGGAGCGGATCTCGGCGATCGACGCTTCGACCGAATCGAGCACCGGCGCGAACGCTTCGTCCCAGCTGCCGGGCAGCCCGAGCTCGGCGGCGGCGCGCCGCGCCGCGACGTCGTCGAGCCGCCGAACCGCCTCGACGACGCGCGTGGCCACCGCCTCGATGGTCGGCTCGGCCACCAGGATGTTCGGTGAGATCGCGGCCATGCGCTCCGGCGTCTTGACCCCGAACCCGTTGGTCACCACCAGGCCGCCGCACGCGGCCATCTCGAGCGGCGGGTAGCTCGGGTGCGGCGACAGCATGAGCGAGACCAGCACGTCGCTGTCGCGCATCTGCGCGGCGTAGCCGTCGAAGTCCTTCCACGGCGACGGTCGCAGCACGTCCCCATTGCCGAGAGCTTCGTCGGGGAAGTCCTCGCCGATGCCGAGGAACTCCCAGTCACCGTCGTCGAACGCGCCGCGCTGGTGAGCCAGACGCAACGCGGCGACCGCCAGCTCCGAGAGGTTGCGCAGCCCGTTGGCCGGGCGGCTGTAGACGAGGACGCGGCGCGTGGTGCGCGCCGTGCCGCCGCCGAAGCGGAACCGCTCGCGGTCGACCGCGGGCTCGAGCACAGCGGCGCGCGCGACGTGGGTGGGGTCAGCGAACCGGCCGACGCGCGTGTCGACGAGGTGGTCGAGCAGCAGCTGGGAGTTCACGATGGGCACGTGGTCGAGCGCGTACGTCTCCTCCGCCAGCGCGGACGTCGTCGACGCGGGGAAGAACCGCGGCTCGTAGTCCTGGATCAGGTAGAGGAACCGCATGGGCCTCACCTGAGGGAGCAGCGTCCTGGCCAGCTGCGCCGTCCACCACGCGGTCGCGAGGAAGAGGTCGTTCTCGCCGATCATGAGCGGTTCGGGGCGTTGCGCGCTCGTCACCTCGACGTTGGCCAGGTGCTCGGGTAGCCCGGTGAGCGCGGCCATGTGCCGCCACAGCGGTTCGACGTCGGGGTCGAGGTCGACGTCGGTGCTGACGAAGCGGATCGGGTGACCCTTCGCGGCGAGCCGGTACGCGAGCTGGATGGCGGTGTTGGGTCCGCCGGACAGGTCCTGCTGGCGAATCCCGGGGATCAACACGTTGAGGCGGGGCACGTCCCGGAGATCCGGGTCGACCCGCACGTCGAGGCGGTGGATCCAGGCGAGGTCGTGGTCGGCGAGCCGCAGGTCCCACGATCCGATGCGCTGGGCCGGCACCTTCGCCGTCTCGTCCGGCGGCGCCGCTGAGGAGGGTGTCGTACCGGGCTCGTCGCCCTGCACACGACTGATGATGCGCTTGGCGATCTGGCGGGAGCGGGTGCCCGCGACACGCCGGAGGGCGCGGAGAGCTTCCCGTCCGCCGACCTCGTCGTTGCCCTCGTGTTCGGCGGCCATCTCGGCTCGACAGCCTCGCACGCGCGCACCACCACCAAACGAACTAGGCAGTCCGGCTCATCGTGCGCTAGTTCCCCCTCAAGGTCTTCCGCGAAGTCTCCGATGCCTGTTTTGGAGACGGGGTCTGACCCATCGCAACCGAGGAGCGCAGGACTGATGCTGGGGACGAAGGGCGATACGAGCTTGGCCAAGAAGGTGGCGATGACGGTCCTTGCCGTCCTCGTCGTCTCCGTTGGGCTGGCGATGGGCTCGGCGCCATCTGCGTCCGCCATCGGGAACGACGAGTTCTCGCAGTTCGACCTCACGAACCAGAGCCGCAGCCAGAACGGGCTCGGTGCGCTGCAGTACGACGCCGCTGCCTCGGACGTCGCTCGGGCCTGGGCCGCGCAGATGTCCGCGGCGGGCACGCTCTCGCACAACGGCGACCTCGCCGGCCAGATCAGCTCGCTCGTCACCAACGACTGGTCTCGGATCGGCGAGAACGTCGGCTACGGCCAGTCGACCACGAACCTCGAGAACGCGTTCATGAACTCGCCCGGCCACAGGGCCAACATCCTCGGTGACTTCAACCGGGTCGGCATCGGCTCCGTCCGCGACGCGTCCGGCACGCTGTGGGTGGTCGTGGACTTCGTCAAGGGCCCGGCCCTCGACACGCCTCCTCCCGCCCCTCCCGCCCCGGTCATCCCCGTGGGTAGCCCGATCGGCAACCTCGACTACACGTGGCGCCAGCCCGGTTCGATCGGCGTCTACGGCTGGGCGATCGATCCCGATACTGCCGCCTCGATCCCGGTGCACCTCTACGTCGATGGTGTGCTCGCCACGATGGCCACCGCGGACGTTGCCCGCACCGACATCGCGGCTGCCTTCCCCGCCGCCGGCGCCAACCACGGCTACCTCGTCGCGGTCCCCATGAGCGGCGGTTCGCACCGGCTCTGCGCCTACGGCATCAACTCGGCCGGACCGGGCACGAACTCCGAGCTGAAGTGCGTCGACGTCTACGTGGCGGACAGCCCGATCGGTTCGCTCGACGGCGTCAGCCCGCAGGCCGGTGGCGTCAGCGCCCGAGGCTGGAGCCTCGACCCCGACACCGCAGCGGCCACGAAGGTCCACTTCTACGTGGACGGTGCGTGGGCCGGCATGAGCGACGCCAACCAGGCCCGCCCCGACATCGGCTCGGCGCTGCCGGCGTACGGCGCCAACCACGGCTACGACACGTTCGTCGCAGTCGGCAGTGGCAACCACGCGATCTGC
>JBEEGB010000143.1:0-3769 GCA_041166585.1 Acidimicrobiaceae bacterium | reverse complement strand
CTCGCCGCGGAGCTGCAGCCGTCGAGCATCGACCGCGCCTGCGATGCGTTCTGGCTGGCTCGCACGGACGCGCTCGTCGCGGAGATGGAGGAGGAGCTGAGCGATGTCGCGCTCGTTGGTGTCCGTGGCACGGTCCAGGCGCGCCGGCTGCAGTTCAGCCTCGGATCCTCGGTCTCGGTGGCGTTGACGGTCGACCCGATCGACCGGCGCGTCGCGGGCGAGGTGAGCCCGCCGGCGACGACCGCGCGTTGGCTGGATCGCCATGGCGGCTCGCGGGCGGTCGCGCTCGACGAACGTGGGCGCTTCGATCTCGTCGCGTCGCGAGGTCCGGCATGCCTCGAAGTTCGCCTTCCCGATGGCCGCGTCGTCCGCACCGCGTGGACCCTGCTCTGAGCGACGGCAGTGCGGCGGTCGTCGGGACCGCTGACCTCGCGTCGCTCGCCGACCTGCTCTCCACCGATCCCGAGCAGGCCAGGCGCACGGCCATCACCGCGGCCGCCACCGCAGCTGGCGAGCAGCTCGTGTCGTTGCTCGAGGTGGCGGCAGAGGCATCGGTGCGCGTTGGAGCGGTCGCCGATGCCAGCGCGCTCTTCGAGTCAGCCGCCCTCGCAGCCGCTGGTGCCGGCGACGCTCGCGCCGGATCGCTTGCCGTGAGGCACGCCGCCATGGTCGCTGCCACCGGTGACAGCACGGCGGCGTTGCTCGCGCTCGACGAAGCCGAGAAGCTGCTCGGCGAGGACGCGTGGCGCGCGTGGTATCACCGGGGGCTCATCCTCCACTGGACCGGCCGCAGTGAGGATGCCCTGCACTGGCTGCACAGGGCTGAGCCGAGAGCCTTGGACGTGGGTGACCTGCTCACCGTGGCGAAGCTCAAGATGAACCGGGCGCTCGCACATGCCCACCTCGGTGATCTCGCTGCGGCCGCGCACGACGGCGAAGAGGCCGAGGCCGCGTGCGCGGCGCTCGGTGAGCGCACGTTGGCCGCGCAAGCTCGCCACAACCGAGGATGGATCGCCGCGCAGGCGGGACAGCTCGCCGCGGGTTGGCGATTGATGCACGACGCGGCGCAGGACAGCGCGTGGGTCGCGCCCCCGGTGGTGCTCGCGGACCGAGCGGAGCTCGCGGATGCGGCGGGGCTGCTCACGGAGGCAGACGAGCTGGCTGGCGACGCGTGGGCGGCTCAACAGGCCTCGGGGGATGACCACGGCGCCGCTGCGACCCAGCTGCTCCGCGCCAAGATCGCCCTCGACCTCGGCCACCTCGATCGAGCCGAGCAGCTCGCCGCACTCGCCACGTCCGAGCTCGTCGCGCAGGGTCGCTCGGTGCTGGCGTCAGCGGGCGCGGCCGTGCGCATCGAGGCGGTACGAGAGCGCCTCCAACGCGCAGGCCACCTCGGTCCCGACGCCGCCGTGACTGCAGCCGCAGACCTCCGACCGACACTCGAGCTGGTCGAACGTCATCCGTGGCGCTCGGTGCGCATCGAGGGGCTCATCGCAGCAGGGGAGGTTCACGCGCTCGCGGGTCTCGACTCCGAGGCGCGCCGTTACTTCGGAGCGGCAGCCGGCGAGAGCGCACCCGAAGACGACCTCCGTCACCATGTGGCGGCCGCGTTCTTCGCGGCTGCGGACGGCCGACCCGATGCGGGTTCGCTCGAGCTCGCGTGGGCGACGTTGGATGCAAGACGGCAGATCCCGATGGCCGAGGAGCTGCGAGGCGACTGGGGCTCCGCGGTGCGCTTGCTGACCCGAGCCGCGTTGGTCCCTGCGCTGCAGCAGGGAGACGGCGAGGGAGCAGTCCGCTGGCTCGAGCGGCTGCGCGCACCGTTCGTCGTGTCCGCACCGGACGAAGACGTCGCGGTGATCACACGGTCGTTGCGAGCGCTCGCGCGGCGAAGGCGGACAGCCGCCCTCCACCTCGACGAGGGCGAGATGTCGTCGCTCGACGACGAGGAGGCTGTGCTCGAGGGCCGGCTCGTCGATCGCGCTCGGACCCTTGTTGCTCAGCCGTCGGGTCAGCCGCGCGTGGAGGACGTTGACCTCGCGGCCGCAGCCGAGGACACCACGCTCGTCTGGGTGGTCGCGCTGCCGGCCGGCGTCTGGGTCGTGACGGTGACCGGCGGGGCGACCGCGGTACGGCGCGTGGACCACGACGGCCTGGTCGGCGACGTGCTCCGCCTGCGGAGCGACGTCGGTCTCGGTCGAGAGGAATGGCGAGCCACGGCGGGCTCCGTCGATGACGCACTCGGAGCGGCCGGCTGGGGGCCCAAGCCGGTCGTGATCGCCGTCGGCTCCGCGGTGGAAGACGTGCCGTGGGGCGCGCTGCCGTCGCTGCGGGATCTGCCGGTGCGGGAGTGCTGGTCCGGCGCGCACTGGTTGAACACCCGACGCCGGCGCCCGATCGGCTCGGTGACCGTGATCGCAGGTGACGTCGAGGGGGCCGCGACCGAGGCTGAGCTGCTGGGTGGCGTGTGGCCGGCGGCGCAGGTCGTCACCGGCAGCGCCGCGACCGCGGCACGCGTGCTCGCCGCGCTCGCACACGACGATCTGGTCCACGTCGCCGCCCACGGCCACCTCCGACGCGACAACCCGATGTTGTCGGCGCTCCAGTGCGCGGACGGGCCCCTCTATGGCTATGAGCTCGCCCGCCTTCCCCGGGTGGCGTCGACGGTCGTGCTCTGGGCCTGCGGCCTCGGCGGAGCGCGCATGCCGGGCGATGTCGGCGCGGCAGGGTGGTCGACGCTGCTCGCGGCCCGTGGCTGTGACGCGCTGGTGGCATCCTGCTCGGCGCTCCCGACGGGTCCCGCACCGGAGCTCGCCGCCGAGCTTCACCGAGGGCTGGCGAGCGGGGAGGACGCCGGCGTCGTGCTGGCGGGCCTACGGACGCACTCTGCTGGGGAGGAGACGTCCTTCCGCGCCGCGGCCATGCTCGCCGTGCACGGCGGGGGATGAGCGCCGCGCCGCACGCCAGCCCGCGACCGAGTCCGCGACCCAGAGGGCGATGGCGGCGGCCATCACGGCGTCGCCGATGCTGATGACGTTGCGTTCGAGCGGGATCGGGATGCGGTCTGCCAAGAACGCCAGCCGGGTCCCGGCGTCAAGCGGGATGTGCTTGTACAAGAACCCGTTGCTCACATCGAGGTTGGCCCTCCCGACGCTGGCCAGCGCACTCGAGTCGACCGGCATCCCCCCGTTGGCGGCGATCACCGCCGTGTTCGCCGCGGCACCCACCGCCAGCAGCACGCTCGCGGTGTGTCGTCGCTGGCACAGCAGCCATGCGCACGCAAGGGCGAGGCTCACCGCGACGACCGCCGGCCGCGCGCCCTCAGGGGCCCGACCACCGAGCAGCTGGAGGCCAGCCGCCCCGAGGATCAGCGCAACCGCACGCGGCGACCCGAACCGCGACCGCGACCGGATCGTGAGCCCGCCGGTCACCCCGATCACCACTGCCAGCACGAACACCTTGCACCCTCTCCATCGACTCGATGAAGAAGAGGCGCGAGGCGGCGCCGTGAGACATCGACGTTGCCGCCGCCGGCTCGGCGCTCAGCAGTAGGGGCGGGCGAGGGTGAGCTGGAACTCGCCGTCCGGGTTGGTCCAGGCCTTTTCCATCACGAACCCCGAGTCCCACAGCTCGGCCTCGACGCCTTCGGGCGTGAACTTCGCGGAGATCTCCGTGAGCAGGTCCTCGCCGGGCGCGAAGTCGATGTCGAGGCCGAGCGCCTCGACGCGCACCGACTGCGCGTGCCGCGAGCGCAAGCGCATCTCGATCC
>JBEEGB010000142.1:0-3827 GCA_041166585.1 Acidimicrobiaceae bacterium | reverse complement strand
CTGTTCACAAGCGGGCAAGCGGGGTCGGCGGTATGCTCCGCCGCCGATCACGAACAAGAGAGCAGGAGCACCGGTGCCCGCCGAAACGCACGTGGAGCAGGGACCCCTTGACCGCGACGCGGTCTTTGAGCTGATACGCGACCGGCTCGCTGACATCCTCGAGATCGACCCTTCCGGCATCAAGGAGGGCGACAGCTTCGCCGACGACCTCGACGCCGACTCACTCGCCCTCATCGAGCTGGTCGAGGCGCTCGAGGAGGAGCTCGGCGAACGCAGCGTCGGCTTCCACATCGACGACGAGGACCTGGCCGACCTCAAGACCGTGCGGGACGCCGTCGACTACGTCGTCGGCCGCCTGGGTTCGAGCTAGACCTGCTTCCCGTCACCGGGCTCTCGACCCTCAACGCTCGGCTGGGCACGCCGTTCGCTGACGAGTCTCAGCTGGCTGCGGCGCTGGCGCACCGGTCCTGGTGCGCGGAGCACCCGGGACACCAGTCGAACGAGCGCCTCGAGTTCCTGGGCGACGCCGTGCTCGGCCTCGTTGTGACCGACCACATCTACCGCACCTTCCCCGACCTGCCCGAGGGCGAGCTGGCCAAGGTGCGCGCCTCGGTCGTCAGCGCCGCGGCGCTGGCGGAGGTCGCCGCCGAGCTCCAGCTCGGCCAGGCGGTGCTGCTGGGCAAGGGTGAGGACGGATCCGGTGGCCGCGAGAAGCCCTCGATCCTCTCGGACGCGCTCGAAGCCGTCCTTGGCGCGCTCTACCTCGAGTGCGGATGGGAGGCAGCCCAGCGGCTCGTCCTCGATCTGCTCGGGGAGCGCATCGCCGAAGCCAGCGTCGGGCCCGGTGGTCAGGACTACAAGACGCGGCTGCAGGAGCTGTCGGCCCAGATGTTTGGTGAGGTCCCGCGCTACGCCGTCACCGACGAGGGCCCCGACCACGCCAAGCGCTTCTTCGCTCAGGTGCGGGTCACTGGCGTGGTCCGTGGTCTCGGCGAGGGCCGTTCGAAGAAGCAGGCCGAGGCCGCGGCGGCACGCGCCGCGTGGGAAGCGCTGCGCGAGCTGCAGACGGTCGACGCCGGGGTCGACGATGCCTGAGCTGCCCGAGGTCGAGACCATCCGCCGTGGTCTCGAGCGCGAGGTGGTCGGCAAGCGCGTGAAGGCGGTCGAGGTCCACGGCACGAGGACCGTGCGGAGGCAACCGAAGAAGCAGTTCATCGCCCGCCTCGACGGGGTGAAGATCACCGGCGTCCAGCGGCGAGGCAAGTACCTCGTGCTGAAGCTCGACAGCGGCGAGCTCCTCGTCATCCACCTGCGCATGAGCGGGCAGCTCCTCAGGGCACAGCCCCGCGAGCCGCTGCCCAAGCACACCCACGTGGTGATCACCTTCACGCAGGGCGGGCAGCTGCGCTTCGTCGACCCTCGGACGTTCGGCGAGCTCTTCGTCACCGCGCCGGACGAGCTGACGGCCGAGGTCCCCGAGCTCGCGGAGCTCGGCATCGATCCCGTCGACGAGCCGATGTCGTGGGTGCGCTTCGGTGAGCTCCTTCTGGCCCGACCGACCAAGCTCAAGCAGCTGTTGATGGACCAGGGCTTCCTTGCCGGGCTCGGCAACATCTACAGCGACGAGATCCTCTGGGAAGCAGGCCTGCGCCACGATCGCACGCCCAGGACCTTGTCGACGATGGAGGTGCGGAGGCTGTACCGCGCCATCGTCGAGGTGCTGCACGAGGCGATCAAGCACCGCGGCTCGACGCTCGCCGACCAGCAGTACGTCGACCTGCAGGGACGGGCGGGGGAGTACCAGCTCCTGCACCAGGTGTACGACCGGGAGGGCCTGGCCTGCCGCCGTTGCCGCACCCCGATCGTCCGCGAGAAGATCGGCAGCCGCTCGACGTTCTACTGCCCGAACTGCCAGGTCTAGAAGGCGAGGCTGCAGAACCGCGGCGTCGTGAGCGCCAGCGAGCAGCCGCACGTCGGCGAACTGCGAGCGAAGCGAGTGCCGACCAGAATTAGGGTGCGCGAACGTCAGGTTGGGCGCCGCTACTGTCGAACGCGGTGTTCCTCAAGAGCCTCACGCTGAAGGGCTTCAAGTCGTTCGCCGAGACCACGACGCTCGAGATGGAGCCCGGGGTCACGGTGGTCGTCGGGCCGAACGGCAGCGGCAAGTCCAACGTCGTCGACGCGATCGGATGGGTGCTCGGCGCCCAGGCGCCCTCTGCCGTCCGCTCCCAGAAGATGGACGACGTCATCTTCGCGGGCACCTCGAAGCGCGCTGCCCTCGGCCGGGCCGAGGTCAGCCTCACGATCGACAACTCCGCCGGGCTGTTGCCGATCGAGTTCGCCGAGGTGACGATCACCCGGACGCTGTTCCGCAGCGGCGACAGCGAGTACGCCATCAACGGCGTCCCGTGCCGCCTCCTCGACGTGCAGGAGCTCCTCTCCGACACGGGCGTCGGGCGTCAGCAGCACGTCATCGTGAGCCAGGGCCAGATCGACGCCGTCCTCAACGCGCGGCCGGAGGAGCGCCGGCTCATCATCGAGGAGGCAGCCGGGGTCCTGAAGTACCGCAGGCGCAAGGAGAAGGCCGAGCGCCGCCTCACTGCGACCGAGGGCAACCTCACGCGCGTGCAGGACCTGCTGCGCGAGGTGCGCCGCCAGCTGCGCCCGCTCGAACGTCAAGCCGACGCCGCGCGCCGGCACGGCGATCTCGTCGCCGAGCTCACCGCGCTGCGGCGCCACGTCGCCGGCCGCGAGATCGCGGCGTTGAAGGCGCGGTTGGAGACGGCCATCCGGCGCAGGTCCGAGCTCGCCACCGACGAGACCGCGCTGAAGGCGAGCCTCGCGCAGCTCGACACTGCGGTCCTCGCCACCGAAGCGCAGCTTTCGGCCATGGGCGGCGACGACCTGGGAGACGCGCTCGTGCGCTTCGAGTCGTTGCGGGAGAAGGCTCGTGGCCTCGCCGCCGTCCTCACCGAGCGGCGCCGGAGCATCGACCGCGAGCGCAGCGCCTCGGTCGACCAGGCCGTCATCGCGACGCATGAGGCCGAGGCGGCCCGGCTGACCGACGAGCTCGCGCAGGTCGAGAGCGCGGCCACCGCGCTCGCACCCGACGTCGAAGCACTGGTTGCCGCCGAGGCCACGCTGGCCGCCGAGCGCGCTGAGTTCGAGGAGCACTGGGCCGGCGGGGTCGCGCCGCCGTCCGGCCGCGCCGCGGAGACCAGGGGAGAGCTCGCCGCGCTGCGGTCGGGAGTGGAGCGCGATCGGGCTGAGTCGACTCGGGTGGCGGAGCGCCTCTCGACGCTCGAGCAGAAGGCCACCCGGCTGACCGAGGAGGCAGCTCGGCTCAGGGACGAGCTCTCGGACGCGGAGCAGGTCGAGGTCGTGCTCGCGGCCACGCTGGCCGCGTGTGAGGTCGCTCACGCCGACGCGGCTGGTGCGCTGGCCGCCGCCGAAGAGGTGCGCCGCACCGCGGACGCCGACCGCCACACGTGGGTGGCGAGAGCCGACGCGCTGGCCCAGGCGCTCGACGAGGCCCGCGCCCGCGCTGGCACCGAGCGCCTTGCCGGCGTCGAAGGCGTCATCGGCACGCTGCTCGATCTGGTCGACGTCGATCCCGGGTTCCACGCGGCCTTCGAAGCCGCGGCCGGCGAGGCGCTCACCGCGGTCGTGGTCGACGACCCCGCCGCCGGACGGCGCGCGCTCGACGTCCTGCACAAGGGAGAGCTGTCGGGCGCGGTGCTCGCGCTTGGCGCAACCGCGGCGCCGGCCGCGCTGCCGCTCGGCAGCGGTGAGCCGCTTCGGTGGCATGTCCGTTCGTCGTCCGGCGA
>JBEEGB010000141.1:0-10044 GCA_041166585.1 Acidimicrobiaceae bacterium | reverse complement strand
CGAACGTACCGAGCTTGGCCAAGATGTTGAGGCCCTGGCCGCCGAGGTGATGTCGGTCGGTGCCGTCGCTGATCTGTCCGGGCGCGAACGTGCCTGCCCCGAGGTCGCACAGGTTGGTGTGCCCGGTCACGCACCAGCGGCACCGACCGCACGAAGGGAAGAAGCTGGCGGCCACGTGGTCGCCGGGCTGAAGGGTCGTCACGCCCGTGCCGACCTCGACGACGATGCCGGCACCCTCGTGGCCACCGATGATCGGGAACGTGTCGGGGAGATCCATCGCCACGCTGAACTCTTCGGGCACGACCATGTCGCCGGTCACGAGATGCTCGTCGGAGTGGCACAACCCGGCCGCCTCCCACTTCACGAGCACCTCTCCCGCCTTGGGCGGGTCGAGGTCGATCTCCTCGACCTTCCAGTCCTGGTGGGTTCCGTACAGGACCGCGGCGTGTGTCTTCACGAGCACCTCCGTTGGGCGGCGTTGACGGCCCCACCCGGGACCCTCGGCAAGTCTGTCACGACGACCCTACGATCGGCCGGTGATCTTCATCACCGCCAAATTCCGAGTCCTGCCTGAGCACGCGGACGGCTGGGTCGACATCACGAGGGAGTTCACCGAGGCCACCCGCGCGGAGCGCGGCAACCTGTGGTTCGACTGGTCGCGCAGCATCGAAGACCCGACGGAGTACGTGCTCGTCGAGGCCTTCCGCGACGGCGACGCCGGTGCCGCACATGTGCAGTCGGATCACTTCAAGGCGGCGATGTCGGCCCTTCCGGCCTACCTGGTCGAGACGCCCCGGATCATCAGCCAGATGATCGACCAGGACGACTGGTCCGAGCTCGGCGAGATGAAGGTCCAGCCGCGCTGAAGCAGCTCCTCGTGGCTACTGCTCTTGCTCAGTGGGACGGATCAGCACCTCGTTGATCGCCACGCGGCGAGGTCGGGTGACGATGAACGCGATCACGTCCGCGATGTCCTGGTCCTCCAGCCGCTCGATCCCGGCGAACCGCTCCTGGATGCTCTCGAGGACCACGGGCCGGTTGTGGCTCGCCAGCTCCGTGGCGACGGCGCCGGGCTCGACCACGGAAACGCGAACGTGGCGCCCCGTCACCTCTTGACGCAACGACTCGCTGAACGCGCCAACGGCGTGCTTGGTCGCGTTGTAGACGCCGCTTCCCTGTCTGGCCACCCGACCGGCGACCGACGAGATGTTCACGAGGTCGGCGGTGCGGCGAGGCGAGCTGTCGGCCGCGGCGAGCAGGTGGGGGAGCGCGGCTCGCGCGCAGTAGAGAAGGCCGAGCACGTTGATGTTGACCATCTGTTCCCACTCCTCGACCGGCGCGTCGACGATCGGGCCCAAGAGCATCATGCCGGCGTTGTTCACGAGCACGTCGAGACGTCCGAGCTCCTTCGCCGTGCGCACAACGGCCGCTTCGGCGGCGGCCCGATCCGTGACGTCCGCTTCGATCACGAGCGCGGTCGCTCCTGAGCCCCGAAGCTCTTCGGCCAGGGCCTCGAGCCGCTCGGCTCGGCGCGCGACCACGGCCACCGCGGCACCCCGTGAGGCGAGCTCGATGGCGGTGGCCCGCCCGATGCCACTGGATGCGCCGGTGACCAGCGCGACGGCTCCGTCAAGTGAATCCGCAGGCATCCGCCAAGGATACGGAGCGCGCTCGCTCACCGATGCACCCTCATCTGGCGTGGATCACGAGGGTTGGTCAGCTGCCGCGGTGGAGATCATCCACGGCGTGCCGAAACGATCGACGCACATGCCGAAGCTCGGTGAGAAGAACGTCTCCGTGAGCGGTTGCCTGACCTCGCCGCCGTCCGCCAGCGCGTTGAACACCCTCTCGGCCTCGGAGACGTCGGCCACCGCGCAGTTGACCATGATCCCCTGCATCGGCCCGGCCCCTGTCGGGTCGTCGGACGCCATCAGCAGGTCTCCGTCGATGGTCAACGCGGCGTGGACGATCAGATCGGGCTGTGCCCCGGGCACCGACTCCTCCGACGGCACATCCGACATCGGCATAATGAAGAGCTCGCCGCCAAAGATCTCGTGGTAGCGGGTGAACGCCTCGCGGCAGGTGCCGCCGAACATGAGGTACGGGTGAAAGGACATGGCTGATCCTCCGAGCGTGGGTCGTCTCCAGTCTGACGCTTCACCCGCGCTGAACTCATCGCGGCGACAACCCCGGGAAGTCGCGACAACCGTCAGTCGGATCGAGAGCGCACAGACCGGTTCGAGGAACGGCGTACGTTACGCAGCGTGGCGAAGACGTCGAGGGTCGTGATCGTGACGGGCACTTCGGGTGGGATCGGGTCTGCGATCGCTGAGGAGTTCGGCGCGCTCGGGGACATGGTGGTCGGTCTCGACATCGTCGAGGGGTTCGACGTCACGGACCCGGAGCAGTGCGTCGACGTGGCCGAGCGTGTCGAGCGCGAACACGGCCACGTCGACGTCCTCTGCAACAACGCAGGCGTCGGCGCGGTCGGCGACGTCACCCAGGCAACGGTCGAGGAGTGGCAGCGCGTCTTCGCCGTCAACGTGTTCGGCATCGCCCACCTGTCGGCCGCGGTCATTCCCCTGATGCGCCGGGCCGGACACGGGGTGATCGTGAACACCTGCTCGGTCGCGGCGGACGTCGGGCTCGTCGAGCGGGCGGTGTACTCGGCGTCGAAGGGCGCGGTGCTCGGGCTCACGCGGGCGATGGCGGCCGACGAGGCCGAGAACGGCATCAGGGTCAACTGCGTGTCGCCCGGCACGGTCGACGGTCCCTGGGTCCGGCGTCTGATCGAGAGCAGCGACGACCCTGCGGCGACACGCAGCGGGCTCGAGCGGCGACAACCGCTCGGACGCCTCGTCGCCCCCGAGGAGGTCGCGAAGGCCGTCGCGTTCCTGGCGGCCGACACCACGTTCACCACGGGGCAGGACCTGGTGCTCGACGGGGGCATCACCGGCGTGCGCATCGTCCGATGACGCTCATCACGGCGATGGTGACGCATGACCTTCGCTTCCCCACCTCGGACCTGCTCGACGGCTCGGACGCGATGAACCCCGACCCGGACTACTCGGCCGCCTACGTCGAGCTCCGCACGGACGATCCCCGACTCCGTGGCTACGGCATGACGTTCACGATCGGGCGCGGCAACGAGCTGTGCTGCGCGGCCATCGAAGCCTTTCGTGACCACGTGATCGGACGCGACGTCGACGCGCTCGAGGCTGATCCGGGCGGGTTCTGGCGCGAGCTGGTGGGAGACAGCCAGCTGCGGTGGGTCGGCCCGGAGAAGGGAGTGGTGCACCTCGCGACGGCGGCGCTCGTCAACGCGGTGTGGGACCTGTTCGCACGGAGGGCAGGACAGCCGCTGTGGCGGTACCTCGCGGACCTCTCCGCCGAGCAGATCGTCTCCGCCATCGACTTCCGCTACATCACCGATGCCCTGACGCCCGACGAGGCGCTCGCGCTGCTGCGTGCCGCCGAGCCCGGTCGAGCCGAGCGAGAGCAGCGCCTGCTGGCCGAGGGGTACCCCGCCTACATCACGTCGGCCGGTTGGTTGGGGTACCCCGACGACCTCCTGCGCGCACGCACCCGCGAAGCGATCGCGTCGGGATGGAACGACCTCAAGATCAAGGTCGGCCGCGACCTCGACGACGACATCCGCCGCACCCGCATCCTGCGCGAGGAGCTCGGTCCCGAGCGCCGATTGCTGATCGACGCCAACCAGGTGTGGGACGTCGACGAGGCCATCGACTGGGTGCAGGCGCTCGCCGGTGCACAACCGTGGTGGATCGAGGAGCCGACGAGCCCGGATGACGTGCTCGGCCACGCACGGATCGCTCAGGCGGTCAGACCGATCCGGGTCGCGACCGGCGAGCACTGCCACAACCGTGTGATGTTCAAGCAATTCTTCCAAGCCGGCGCCATCGACATCGCCCAGATCGACGGCTGCCGGCTCGGCGGTGTCAACGAGGTGCTCGCCGTGCTCCTCCTGGCGGCCAAGTTCGACGTCCCCGTGTGTCCCCACGCCGGCGGCATCGGTCTCTGCCAACACGTCCAGCACTTCTCGATGTTCGACCTGCTCCGGGTGTCAGGTCGGTGCGACGACCGCATGATCGAGTACGCCGGCCACCTCCACGAGCACTTCGTCGAACCGCTGCGCGTGTCATCGGGTCGCTATCACGCGCCCAGCGCTGCCGGCTTCGGCATCGAGATGAAGCCGGAGTCCGTCGCCGCGCACCGCTTCCCAGACGGCGAGGTGTGGAAGGCGCGGCTCCGTGCGTGATCGGCTTCGGGTCGCGATCGTCGGGGGACCGATGTACGACTCGCTGTACGAGCCGTTCCTCGACGATGTCGAAGTGGTGGTGCATGCGGACCATCCCACGCTGAACCGTCGCGTCGCCGAGCTGCTCGCTGTCGGCGAGCGCATCGACGTGCTGTCGACGCACGGGAAGTACGCGCCGAGCCAAGCAGCCTGGCTGCGACCGCTCGACGACCTGATCGAGCCGAGCGTGATCGCCGCGCTTGCACCGCGTGCCGTCGCCCTGTGCCAGTTCCATGGAGCGCTGCTGTGCGCGCCGCGCAACATCGATGTCCGCACGCTGTGGTGGCGGACCGACCGGCTCGCCTCCGCCCCCGACACGTGGTCGGAGCTCATCGCGAGCGACGCGGTGTTCGGGTTCACCGGCCGCGAGTCTGGGTTGTTCGGTTTGTTCTTCGAGCTCGTGGTCGGCAGCGGTGGGGCACTCTTCGACGGCGAGGGTCGACCGACGATGACGAGCGCCGAAGCCGAGGATGCAGTGACGAAGCTGTGTGAGATGGCGCGGCGCGCCCCGGCCGATCTGCCCAGCTGGCACTACGACGATGTGGACCGCGCCCTGCTCGACGGCATCGTCGATTGCGCGGCGGCTTGGCCCGGCGGCTTCGGAGCGATGCGAGCGTCGGACCTCTACGAGGTGCTGGCCCCTGCGCCGTACTTCGCCGGCACGAGCGCTCGGGTCTCGTACTCGGGTTGTCACGGGTGGGCCATCCCGACGACATGCGAGAACGTCGAGGCCGCCGTGGACCTCGTGACTCGGCTGTGCTCGGCAGAGATGCACGAGCTCGAGGCCGCCGCCGGCGGCGTTCCGGCGCGCACGGACGTGCTCGCGGCCGCCACGCCGATCGACGCCACCGACGCGGCTCGCCTGGCGATCATTCGCGACACGATCGAGCACGGGATGATCACCTACCCACCGCTCGTGCGCTTCCCCGAGGTGGAGGACGCCGGCTGGGGTGCGATCAACGCCGCGCTGCGCAACGAGGTCTCGCCCGCGGACGCCGTCGCGCGGATCCAGCAGGCCGCGGAGTCGGTGCTGGCCGGATGACGGAGCTGGGGCTCGGGTGCGCGCCGATCGGCAACCTGTACGAAGGGATCACCGACGACGACGCGAACGCCGTGGTGCACGCGGCCTACGACGCGGGCATCCGCTTCTTCGACACCGCGCCGCTCTACGGCCACGGGCTGTCCGAACGCCGCCTCGGCGCCGCGCTCGCCGCCTTTCCGCGCGAGCTGGTGACGGTGGCGACGAAGGTGGGTCGCCTGTTGGTCCCCGACGATCCCTCGGCAGCTCAGGCGCCGACGATCTTCACCGACGTGCCAGCGGTCCACCCCGTGTTCGACTTCTCCGCCGACGGCGCGCACCGCTCGCTCGAAGCCAGCCTCGGGCGTCTGGGACTCGATCGCGTCGACATCGTCCACGTCCACGATCCCGACGATCACGCGGAGGAGGCGCTTGCGGGCGCGTTCCCCGCGCTCCGTCGGTGGCGCGACGAGGGTGTGGTGGGGGCGATCGGCGCGGGGATGAACCAGGCTCCGATGCTGGCCCGCTTCGTCCGAGAGGCCGGTGTCGACTGCGTGCTCCTCGCGGGGCGCTACACGTTGGTCGATCAATCGGGACTGGACGACCTGCTGCCGCTCTGCGAGCGCGAGGGCGTGTCGGTGATCGCGGCGGGCGTGTTCAACTCCGGCTTGCTCGCCGACCCCTCTCCCGGCGCGCACTTCTTCTACGAACCGGCGCCGGCGGCGATGGTGGCGCGTGCGCAACAGCTGGCGGCGGTCTGCGGTCGTCACGGCGTTCCCCTCACGGCCGCCGCACTGCAGCTGCCCAAGGCGCACCCTGCCGTGACGTGCGTGCTGACCGGGGTGCAGACGGTCGACGAGCTCCGATCGAACATCGCCGACTTCGAGCGACCGGTACCGGCGGAGTTGTGGGACGACCTACGACGTGAGGGGCTCCTCGACGATCGGGTTCCCACTGCCTGAGCGATCGATCGTCGAGGCGTGCCTTCCGGAAACAATCGGCTTGTAGCGTGCGCGACAGCCATGGCGACGACGGAACCGAGCGACATCAATTCGACGTTGATGTCGCCGCTGCTGCCCCACGTGATCGTGCTCTTCGGCGCCACAGGCGACCTGGCGCGCCGCAAGCTGCTGCCCGGGCTGCTGCACCTCGCGAGGGCGGGGCTCGTGCCCGAATGCCGGCTCGTCGGCACTTCGCTCGAGGAGCTCGACGACGACGGGTTCCGTGGCCTGGCACGAGACGCTTGCGATCAATTCGCCCGTACCGGCACCGACGACGGCGAGTGGCCGGCCTTCGCCCGGCAGCTCCGGTATGTGAGCGAGGCGGCGGGGTCCGAGGGGCTGGCCCGCGTGGTTGCCGAGGCCGAGGCGGAGCTGGGCGGCAGCCCGCGCCGGCTGCACTACCTGAGCGTTCCGCCGAAGGCCGCCGGCTCCGTGGTGCAGCGGTTGCAGAGCGCAGGCCTCGTCGACCGGTCGCGCATCATCATGGAGAAGCCGTTCGGCACTGACCTCGTCAGCGCGAAGGCGCTGAACGCAGCCGTGCACGAGGTGTTCGCCGAGGACCAGGTCTTCCGCATCGATCACTTCCTCGGCAAGGAGGCGGCGCAGAACATCCTGGCCTTCCGCTTCGCCAACGGGCTGTTCGAGCCCATCTGGAACCGCGACCACATCGACCACGTCCAGATCGATGTACCGGAGACGCTCTCGCTCGAGTCGCGCGTCGCGTTCTACGAGACGACCGGCGCGTATCGCGACATGGTGGTGACCCACCTGCTGCAGGTGCTCGCCTTCATGGCCATGGAGCCGCCGACGGCGCTCGAGCCCAAGGCCATCAGTGAGGAGAAGAACAAGGTCTTCCGCTCCTTGCGACCGATCGACCCCGCCACGGTCGTGCGTGGCCAGTACGTCGGCTACCGCGACGAGGACGGCGTGGCGTCGGACTCCGACACCGAGACGTTCGTCGCGTTGCGGTGCGAGATCGACAACTGGCGCTGGGCCGGCGTCCCGTTCTTCCTCCGCACCGGCAAGCGGATGGCAGAGGGCGCCCGCATCATCTCGATCGCGTTCCGCGAGCCACCCAAGAGCATGTTCCCGGCCGGTTCAGGAGTCGGTGCGCACGGTCCCGACCACCTCACCTTCGACCTGGCCGACGCGTCGAAGCTCTCGCTGTCGTTCTACGGCAAGCGTCCGGGTCCCGGGATGAGGCTCGACAAGCTCAGCCTCCAATTCGCGTTGCACGAGACGGGCCGCGAGGCCGACGTGCTCGAGGCGTACGAGCGGCTCATCCACGACGCCATGAGCGGTGACCACACGCTCTTCACCACCGCGGAGGGCATCGAGCGGCTCTGGGACCTGTCGACCCCGCTGCTCGCGTCACCGCCGCCGGTTCGGCCCTACCCGGTGGGATCGTGGGGACCCAACGCCATCCACCAGCTCATCGCACCCCACGCGTGGCGGCTGCCGTTCGAGCGGGGCTGGCGCGGGCCGACCGAGGGCTGACCCGCGGGGTGCTCAGACGGTGGCCGCGGGGGTCGCCTTGCCGGCGGCCATCGTGATGCCCGTCACGAGGAGGAACAACGCAAACGTCAGCAGTCCGAGCAACCCGAGCGCCGACACCCCGGATCCAAGGACGCTGATCATCGCCACCACGTTGCCCACGGTGGCGAGGAACGCCAACCACATCGTGTAGGCGGGAAGCGCAGTGGTACGGCGGATCGCCAACCCCGCCAGCAAGGCGAACAGCACGATGCCGCTTGACGTTGCCGCGAACAGCAGCATCTGGCTCTCGAACACGATCCGCAGCGCGTCGTCACCGAGCTTGTCGGCGACACCATCCACGTAGATCGGGGCTACCGACAACGCCCCGCCGGCCATCGCCATCGGAGCGGTCACGAGCAGGCCCGACAGCGATGCGGTGCCGAGGGCGTTGGCAGCTCGGTCGCCTCTCACGAGCTCGCGAAGCACCACCGCGAACCAGATGACGAACGGTATTGCCAGCAGTCCCAGGAAGTTGCTGACGAGCAGGCCCGTTCGGTGGTCCACGAGATAGGTACGGATCTTGTCGGCCGGATCGTCGGCTGCGGGCGCCTGCCCACCGGCGAACACGGTGATGAGGATGAGGACGACGAAGACGATGGCGGCAACGCCGCCCCAGCGCACGGCACGGTCAGTCATGGGACCCCTCCCGAATCGGAGGCGCTCAGGGCGCCCCTCTGCTCCCGCCTGACGCGAGCGTATTCGGCGGCGAGGCGCTGTGCCTGGGAGAGCTGGGTCAATCGTCTTGTGGCTCAGGTCAATTCGTCGTTGGTGCGCCCGCTCTTCACCGACAAGGGATGATCCTCGGGCTCCCACCCCGGGACGGCATGCTCGTCGCGCTTGTGGAGGAGCAGCCACTGCTCCTTGCCGCCGCCACGACCGTCGCGCCGGATGAGCACGAACCGCCCGCGCAGCTTCTCGCCCTCGAGGTCGAAGTGCAGCTCGCCCCGCTCGATGGCCGCGAGCGGATCCGCGGCGTCCTGATGCCCGGGCGTCCAGGTGCCCCAATCCCAGACGATCACGTCACCCGCGCCGTAGCCCCCTGCCGACAGCACACCCTCGAAGTCGAAGTAGTCGAGCGAGTGGTCCTCGACGCGCACCGCGAGGCGCCTCACCGTCGGATCCAGCGTCGGCCCCTTCGGCACGGCCCAGCTCGCCAGCGCGCCGCCGACCTCGAGGCGCAGGTCGTAGTGCAACCGCCGTGCGCGATGACGTTGCACCACGAAGCGCGAGCCCACCTCGGTGGGTCTCACCCTGCGATGCCCGGGACGGTGAACACGTCCATCCCCTTTCCGTCGTCCGCGGTGCGAGCCAGCGACGAGTAGTGCCGCGCCGCGAAGACCCAACTTCCGTCCAGGCGCTGGTAGCGGTCGCGGTACAGGCCGAAGGCGTTCGTCCATTGGTGGGACGCCGCGTCTTGGCGCAGCTCCCACATGTACACCCGACCGGTCGCCTCGTCTCCCTGCACGGACGCGACCGCGTTGAGGAGTGCGAACTCGAAGAGCTCGAAGCGCTCGATGCTCGCGCCGATGAACGCGCCGATCGCGTCGGGCCCGACGTGGTCGATCACGGTTCCGTCGCGGAGGTCGAGGTGGATCGGGCAGTCGGGTAGGAACATCGGCACGAGCTCGGACCACGCCCTCCGCGTGACGGCGTCACCGTAGGCGGCCTGCAGGCGCCCGATGGCCAGCAGGTCGAGTGCTTCTCGTAGCTCGTGTTCATCCATCGCGGACATGTTGACCTCTCACAGAAGCACAGTGTTCCGCGCTCTGAGTAGCCTCAGCGCCTCTCCCTCGCCATGACCAAGGAGACGACATGCGACGTGCTGCACGGGTCTGCGCGGTGGCCCTCACCCTCACGGCGGGCGTCGCCCTCCCTGCCGCGCGAGTGGACGCCGCCCCATCGCGGTCACCGCTCACCGGCTCGAAGCCCAGCTGGGCTCGGCCTGACACGAAGGCTGCGGACTCGGACTCGGCGGCCAAGATCCAGCTCCGCGTGTACCTCCACGGCACGAACTCCGACGGGGCCGAGGCCGCGGCCATGGACGTGTCGAACCCGGACAGCCCGCGCTTCCGTCAATTCTCGAGCCCCGCACAGGTGCTGGCGTCGTACGGCCCGACCACCGCGACGGTGAACGGCGTGTCGTCGTGGATGACTGGCAACGGCATGCACAT
>JBEEGB010000140.1:0-3863 GCA_041166585.1 Acidimicrobiaceae bacterium | reverse complement strand
GAGGACGTTCTGGTCAGGCTCGGCTCGATCGAGCACCTCGGCCAGCGCGATGCCCCAACCCGCGGAGCCCGCGTTGCCGATGACCGTGCCCAGGTCCGGCGCCAAGGCGTCGGGGCGAGCCCCGAGGCGCTTCGCCACCTGTCGTACGGCCCGCGTCTGCAGGCCGGCGACGATCACATGGTCGATCTCGTCGATGGCGAGGCCGGCGTTCTTGAGCGCGTCGGCCGCCGCCGCCTCGGCAAGGGGGACGTAGACGTGCTCGCCGAAGCGCTCCTCCCACACATGCGACGCAGGCTCACCCGGCATGCGCCAGCGGTCCAGGAACTCGCCGGTCGAGTGCGCCGCGCCGACCGCCACCGCGATCTGCTCGTCCTCGCCGAACAGGAACGCCACCGCGCCGTCGCCGCCTTCGCGCTCGTCGCCACCGCCGGGCAACCCGGTGCGGACGTCGGCGAGGACGGCGAGCGTCGTGCCGGGGACGAACGTCGCCGACGCGAACGCCATGAACGACGACCGAACGGACCCCGCGCTGTCGAACGCATACGCATGAGCGGGGAGGTCGAGCGCGGCGTGGATGGCGGTCGCGTTCGTCTTGTCGAGGTAGGGCGGGCTCGACGTCGCGAAGATCACGCCGTCAGGCACCGTCCCCTGCGGGGCCGACTGCATCGCGAGGCGCGCGGCCTCGACGCCCATGGACGTCGCGTCCTCGTCGAAGGACGCCACCGCACGCGTCCCCTTGCCACCACCAGAGCCGAGCGCGCTGCCGATCGCCGATCGCTGCATCCGCCAGTAGGGCACATAGGCCCCATACGCCGTGATCCCGTGCAAATGCTCCCCCTTGGTCGAGCTCGGGAGCGAGGCTACCTACACCCTGACGCCGCCGTCAGGTTCCGCTCAGTAGAAGGGGTTCTCGCCGGAGCCATGGTCCGTCGTGTCGACGACCTCGGTGATCTCGGGCACCGCGGCGAGGATGGCGGTCTGGATGCCCTCCCGCAGGGTGAGCGCCGACATGGCGCAGCCCTGGCAGCCGCCGCCCATCGTGATGTGGGCCGCTGACCCCTCGACCTTCACCAGCGTGGCGAAGCCGCCGTGGGCGGCGATCGCAGGGTTGACCTGCTTCTCGAGCAGCTGCCGGACCCGGTCCTCGACCGAGCCCTCGAGCTCGATGGGATCACCGAGCTGCGGCATCGCCGGGCGGTTGGGGTTGCGCAGCACGAGGCCGCCCTGCTCCGCGTTGCTCGGCAGGTCGAGCGTGGCGCCGATGAGATCGTCGACGCTGGCGGCCGGGACGACCACCGGCAGACCCGAGTGGTCCTGCACGAGGTCGTCGGGCTCGCACTCGTCGAGCGGCTCGAACGCCAGGTCGTAGGTGAAGTCGGATCCCCGAACGCCGGTGACCTCGATGCGCAGCCCGAGCCCGTCAGGCTCGTCCTCGGCCGCCCGCAGCTCGAGGACCTTGGCGAGGGCGGCGTCGGTGACGCGGATCACGGACTCAGTGGTCGTCTGCGAGGTCATCGCCGCTCAGGTTACCGGCAGATGGCCGGGTGACCTCGTGGGCGATGCGAATCCGCGGCGTCGGGAGCGCCAGCGAGCAGCCGCACGTCGGCGAACTGCGCCCGCAGGGCGCGCCGACCAGCTATACAGCTCCGCCGTCGACGTAGATCCGCTCGCCGTTGAGGTAGCCGGCGCCGTCGGAGACGAGCCACCGGACCACGGCCGCGACGTCCTCCGGCTGGCACACGCGGCCGAAGGGGCTCGCGAGGTCCAGCGTCGAGATGTCCTCGACCCCGGCGGCCCCCTTCACCAAGCGGCGCCCCATCTCCGTGTCGACGAGACCGGGCGCAACGATGTTCGTGTGGATGCCGTTGCGGCGCTCCTCCTTCGAGAGGGTGAGCGCCAACGCCTCCATCGCCGCCTTGCCCATGTTGTAGGGCGCGCCGTTCGCCGCGTTGTGCCGCGTGGCCGCCGACGAGATGAACACGATGTCGCCGCGGGGCTGCTCGCGCATCGACGGCAGCACGGCGCGGCACATCCAGTGCGGGCCGATGGCGTGCGTGCGCACGAGCCGCTCGACCTCCTCGGGCTCGGTGCTGGCGACGGAACGACCTCGGCTGGCGATGCCGGCGTTGTTCACCAGGATGTCGACGTGGCCGAGCGCGCTGATCGCCGCGGCAGCCATCGCCTCCGTGTCCTCGAGGACATCGACCGAGCCGGGCACCGCCTCCGCCCGCCGGCCCATCGCGCGGATGGCCGCGACGGTCTCGTCCGCGGCGTCCTTGTCGCGCCGGTAGTTCACCGCCACGTCGGCTCCATCCTCAGCGAGCGCCAACGAGATCGCCCTGCCGATCCCCCTGCCCCCGCCCGTGATCAGCGCCACGCGCCCCTCAAGCGTCATACGATCACCCTTGCTCTCACGATGCGGCTCGACATTCCGGGCCACACCGTAGGGGCAAGGGGGGAAGGGCGATGAACGTGACGACGTTGGACGCGCGCCGCGGCCGGCGTGCGCCCCGCACGGCGTTCGTGCTCGGCGGCGGCGGGAACCTCGGTGCGATCCAGGTGGGCATGCTCGACGCGCTCATCGAGCGGGGCATCCTGCCCGACCTCGTGCTCGGCTGCTCGGTCGGCGCGCTCAACGCCGGCGCGATCGCGTCGGACCCCACGCCCGATGGCGTGGCGCGACTGCGCAGGGTGTGGCTCGACCCCGCGACCTGGCAGGTGTTCTCTCCCGGCCGCATGACCGGGCCGTGGCTCCTCCTCCGCCGTGGTCGCTCCATGGTGAGCAACGAACGACTTCGAGGACTGGTCGAGTCGACCATCCCGCACACCCACTTCGAGGACTTCGCCGTCCCGCTCCACGTCGTCGCCGCATCGCTGCGCACCGGCCGAGCGCGGTGGTTCTCCGCCGGTCCGGTCGTCGAAGCCATCCTCGCCTCGGCCGCGCTGCCGGCCGTGCTGCCTCCCGTCTCCATCGACGGCGAGCTGCTCATCGACGGCGCGGTCGTCGACAACGTCCCCATCTCGCGCGCGCTCGCGCTCGGCGCCGACCGCGTCTTCGTGCTGCACGTCGGGAACTTCGAGCGACCGCGGCCGGAACCTCAGCGCCCACTCGACGTGTTGCTCCAAGCGTTCTCGATCGCCCGCAACGAGCGGTTCCTGCGCGAGTGCGACGTGCAGCACGAGGGGCGCGAGGTGATCGTGCTGCCCGGCGTCGACCCCGGACCGCTGAAGCGCAACGACTTCAGCCGCACGGCTGAGCTCATCCGCCGCGGTCGCGCCGCGGCGGCGACGTTCCTCGACACCAGCGGCATCGCGGCCAGCATCTGAGGTGAGGGTCCGCGAAGGCGACGCCAGCCGTCGCTACGCTCCGCGGCCGTGGTGGACAGCGATCGCGGCATCCTGAGCGGTCCGCTGGACCTGAACGAGCCTCGGCGCGCCAGGACGACCTACCCGCAGGTGGCCGCCGCGGCGGGCCTGGTGGTGGAGCACCGAGCCTCCGGGCTCGTGGGCGCGGTCGTCCGCATCGACGGCACCACCGTCACCCTTCGTGATCGGCGCGGGCGCGACTGCCCGGTCCGCCTGCTGCCTGGTGGGTTCGCCGTCGAGGGCAAGGCGGTCAGCCTCGTCGCGCCTCCGCCGGCCGCTTCGGGGCCCCGCCGCACCGCCTCGGGCTCGGTCGCGACGATCGACCTTCGGGCGAAGGTCGCCCTGCCGAGCCGGATCCTCGTCGAGGGGATCCACGATGCGGAGCTCGTGGAGAAGGTGTGGGGCGACGACCTGCGCGCCGAGGGCGTGGTGGTCGAACGGCTCAACGGCATGGACCACCTCGCCGAGGCCGTGCTCGACCACGAGCCGGGTCCGGG
>JBEEGB010000139.1:0-3348 GCA_041166585.1 Acidimicrobiaceae bacterium | reverse complement strand
CTGCTGCTCGTCGACGACATCCAGTTCTTCGAGCGAGGCAAGGAGACGCTGGAGGAGTTCTTCCACACCTTCAACGCCCTCCACGAGAGCGGCCGCCAGGTCGTGCTGTCGAGCGATCGCCGGCCCGACGACCTGCCGGCACTGGAGGACCGCCTGCGCAGCCGGTTCAAGGCCGGCCTCGTCACCGACATCCAGCCACCCGACCTCGAGACCCGCCTCGCCATCCTGCGCAAGAAGGCCGAGGGCCTGACCACGCAGATCCCCGACACGGTGCTGGAGTACATCGCCACCCACATCACCGACAGCGTGCGCGAGCTCGAGGGCGCCCTCACCCGGGTGTCGGCCTTCACGAGCCTCTACAACGAGCCGTTGTCGCTCGAGCTGGCCGAGCGCGTCCTCGGCGACCTGCTGAGCGACCGCCAGCCGCGCATCATCACCCCCGAGGTGATCCTGGCCGCCACCTCCAAGATGTTCGGGCTCTCCGAGGGAGAGCTGCTGTCGTCCAGCCGCACCCGCCCGCTGGTCAACGCCCGCCAGATCGCCATGTACGTCTGCCGGGAGATCACCGATCTCAGCTACCCCGCCATCGCACGGGCCTTCGGCAAGAGCGACCACACCACCGTCATCCACGCCGTGCAGAAGATCGAAAAGCTCATGGGCGAGAAGCGGCAGATCTATGACCAGGTCAACGAATTGACCCAGCTGGTGAAGAGCGGCCCATGACCACCCAAACCAAGACAAATGCCTGTGGAACGCCCCGTGGACGACAGGTGTCTCCACGGTGGACGACCGGAGGTTGTCCGGCAGGGTCCGCACCAGCCCCCATGACCCTGTGCGACGCTGGGGATGAAGTGCGGACAGCCAAACGCCACCTGACCAGCCCCTTCGGCCAGTCATCCACAATCCACAGGCCCTACCTCCCCTTCCACGGAACAACGTCGTCCAGAAAGTGAGCAGCTGTGAAGTTCCGATGTGAGCGTGACGTCCTCGTCGATGCCCTCGGCAGCGCGGGGCGAGCGATCTCGACGCGGGGAGGGTCGATGCCGGTGCTGTCCGGCATCAGAGCCGAGCTCAAGGGCGGCGCGCTGCAGCTCACGGGCAGCGACTCCGACCTGACCATCCACGTCTCCGTCACCGTGAACGGCGAAGAGGACGGGGTCACCGTCCTGCCCGGTCGTCTTGCGGGCGAGATCGTCCGGGCCCTGCCGCCCGGCGCGGTCGTCGTCGTCGTGGATGACGAGGAGGCCCACATCACCTCGGGCCGTTCCGAGTTCGCGATTCGGGTGTTGCCGGCCGAGGAGTACCCCCGCCTGTCGGACGTCGCAGGCGATCCGCTGACGCTGTCGGCCGGCGAGCTGGCCGATGCGCTGCGCCAGGTGGTGCCTGCCGCCAGCTCGGACGACGCTCGGCCGATCCTCACCGGTGTGCTGCTGGCGGCCGAGGCCGGAGGGCTCCGGCTCGTCGCCACGGATTCCTACCGGCTGTCGGTGCGCGATCTCCCGGGGACGTCGGTGCTCGCGGAGGGCCAGCACGTCCTCGTCCCGTCCCGTGCGCTCGAGGAGCTCGGTCGCATGCTGCCGGGCGTCGAGACGGTCGAGCTGCGGCTGGGGGAGCGCGACGCGTCGTTCAGCGTCGGCGAGACCAGGCTCACGACCCGGCTCATCGAGGGCGAGTTCCCCAACTACCGCGGCCTCATCCCGGCCAGCTACCCGAACCAGCTCACCGTCGGGCGCGACGCCCTGCTCGAGGCGATCCGGCGGGTGAAGCTCATGGCCAGGGAGGCCACGCCGGTGCGGCTGGTGATGAAGACCGACGGTCTCGAGCTCGTGGCCATCACCCAGGATGTCGGTCAGGCCCACGAGGAGATCGACGCCAAGTACGAGGGCGCCGAGCTCACCGTGGCGTTCAACCCCGAGTACCTGCAGAAGGGCGTCGAGGTGGCACCAGGCGACGAGATCGTGATCTCCACGCTGGATGCCCTCAAGCCCGCGGTGCTGCGTTCCACGGAGAACGAGGACTTCCTCTACCTGCTGATGCCCGTCCGCGTCAGCTAGTGCTACGTGCTGGTTCGCCGGCTCTTCCTGAACGACTTCCGGTGCTACGAGGAGGCTGATGTCGGCTTCGCCGACGGCCTCACCGCGGTGCTGGGCCCCAACGGCCAGGGCAAGACCAACCTGCTCGAGGCCATCGCCTACCTGGCCACGCTCGAATCCTTCCGAGGCGCGCCGACCGAGGCCCTCATCCGGGAGGGCGCTCGGACCGCGGTCGTCCGGGCCGAGGGCGAGCGCGATGGCCGCTCGCTGCTGCTCGAGGCCGAGCTGGTCGCCGGCGGGCGCAGCCGGGTGCAGGTCAACCGTCAACGCCTGGCCCGGTCCCGCGACCTCCTCGGCGCCCTCCGGGTGAGCGTGTTCGCCCCGGATGACCTTGCGCTCGTCAAGGGCGGGCCCGGTGAGCGCCGGCGGTTCCTCGACGAGGCGCTGGTCGCGCTCCACGTCCGCAACGACCGGCTCCGCTCCGACCTCGACCGCGTCCTGCGCCAGCGAAACGCGCTGCTCAAGCAGTGCATCGGCGGTCGCGGGTTCGACGAGAGCGCGGCGTTCACCCTCGACGTCTGGGACGCGAAGCTCGCCGAGGCGGGGGAGGCGCTGGCCAACGCCCGGGTCGCCCTGGTCACGACGCTCGGCCCCGCCCTGACCGAGGCGTACTCGGCCGTCGCCTCCCTGCCACCCGACCAGGTGCGCGTCGGGGTCGTGTACGACGCGCCGTGGATGGCCGTCGGGCTCGCCGCGGCGCTCGTCGACTCACGCAAAGACGAGCTCCGGAGGGGCGTCACGCTCGTCGGACCCCAGCGCGACGACCTCGTCCTGACGCTCGGCGGCATGCCGGCCCGGACCCACGCCTCCCAGGGCGAGCAGCGATCGCTCGCGCTCGCCCTACGTCTCGCGGCACACGCGGTCGTCACGGACGCCTCGGGGACGGCACCCGTGCTGTTGCTGGACGACGTCTTCTCCGAGCTCGATCCGGGACGCAGCGACGCCCTGCTCGCCTCGCTCCCCGCCGGGCAGACGATCATCACCAGCGCAGCCGGCCTGCCACCGGGTGCCGACCCGGACCTGGTCCTGCGGGTGTCAGGTGCCACCGTGGAGAAGGCATGAAGGACCGCGGCGACCCGGACCCCCAGCCGATCGCGGGCGCGCTCGACCGCGTGCTGAAGGGCCTCGGGACGCCCGGGGTCGCCGCGATCAAGACGGTCTTCTCGCACTGGGACGAGCTCGTCGGACGCGAGGTCGCGGCCCACGTCCGACCGGTCTCGCTCGACCGTGGATGCCTGCTCGTCGCGGTCGACGT
>JBEEGB010000138.1:0-7363 GCA_041166585.1 Acidimicrobiaceae bacterium | reverse complement strand
TGGGGCGGAACCGAGACACTGCACAGGATTTCGATGATGCGTCGAAACTAGTCACGGAGAGGCATCGCTTGTCGAACCCCGCCACCTCGAGCCTCGACGGCGCCCGCGCCCACGCTCGCAGCCAGGCCGGCGCCGCTGAACCCGCCGGCATCACCATCCCCAGCACCGCGGCCACAGATCTGCCGCACGACATCGATGCGGCGACCGTCGTGTGGGACGAGACGATCGAGCTCGGCGGCTACACCTCGCGCCTGCTGCGCCGCGGCTCGGTGGTGCGCATGACCGACCTCGAAGGTGACGGCTGCGTCCAGCTCCTCGTCTACAACGCGGTCGCGACCAGCGAGCGCCTCAACGCGGCCGACACCGTCAAGGTCCAGTGGCAGGCGTACCTCAACGTCGGGGCGCTGCTCCTGTCCGACATGGGGCGTGTGCTGATGACGATCGTCGCCGACACCAGCGCGCGGCACGACTGCCTGTGCGGCTGCTCCTCCCGCCTGGCCAACGCGGCCCGGTTCGGGGACGGCAGCGTGTCCGGTCCTGCGCCCAGCGGACGGGATCTTCTTTGCCTCGCGGGCGCCAAGCACGGTCTCGGGCGGGTCGACATCGCACCGAACATCAACCTCTTCAAGCGGGTGGTCGTGGCCGACGACGGTGGCCTGCACCTCGACGGTGAGCCCGACGCAGCGAGCCATGTGGAGCTGCGCGCCGAGATGGACGTCCTCGTGCTCCTCGCCAACACGCCGCACCCGCTCGACGCTCGGGACGAGTACTCGGGTTCGCCCGTGCGCGTCACTGCGTGGCGTGGTGATCCTGCCGGCGCACGGGACCCGTTCCGCACCACCACGCCGGAGCGGCTCCGCGCCTTCCAGAACACCGACGAGCTGCTGGCGGTGACCAAGCCGTGAGCGCCGTGGTGCACGACGAGGTGCTGGCCGCGAGGGCGGCGTGGGCTGGTGTGGTGCCGCGGGACCACACGTTGCGCATCACCGACCTGGGCGGGAACCAGGCGGTGGACTGCCTCCTCTACGACGCTCACGACCACGCCAACCGGTACTCCGCGCCCGACACCATCTCCGCGCAGAGGAACATCTTCCTCGTTGCCGGCACGAAGCTCTTGTCGAACGAGGGCCAGCCGATGATGACGATCACGGCGACGACCTGCGCGTACCACGACACCATCGGCGGCGCCTGCAGCCGCGAGTCCAACACGTTGCGCTACGGGCACCACACCGCGCACCAGCACGCGTGCGTCGACAACTTCCTCGACGCAGGGACGCGCCACGGGCTGACCAAGCGCGACCTCGTCTCGAACATCAACTGGTTCATGAACGTGCCGGTGGGGTCCGACGGCACCCTCGGCATCGTCGACGGCATCTCGGCTCCAGGCCTCACGGTCGATCTGAGGGCGGACATCGACACGCTCGTGCTCATCTCCAACTGCCCGCAGATCAACAACCCGTGCAACGGCTTCGACCCGACCCCCGTGCAGCTGCAGGTCTGGGACGGCCCGCCCTTGTGAACGACCGGACCGCCAGCATCACCGTGCTCGAAGGCGGCGTGCTCACCACCGTGCAGGACCTGCCCGGCCGGGTTGGCTACTGGCACGTCGGCGTGCCGCCGAACGGGCCGATGGACGATCTGTCGCACCGCCTGGTGAACCGCGTCCTCGGCAACCGGGTCACGGCCGCGGCGCTCGAGCTGACCGGCCGGGGGCCGACGTTGCGCTTCGAGGAACCCACCACCTTTGCGGTCGGTGGCGCCTCCATGCCCGTCACCGTCGATGGCATCACGGCACCGGCGTGGACGCCGCTCGCGGTCCACGCTGGTGCGGTGGTGCGAGTGGGGACCACGAGCGGCCCCGGTGTTCGGGCCACCCTCGGTGTTCGTGGTGGGCTCGACGTCCCGTGCTTCCTCGGCAGCCGTTCGACGTTCACGCTCGGAGGCTTCGGCGGACACCACGGCCGCGGGTTGCGGGAGGGCGATCGGCTGCACCTCGCCGACGACGCGGAGCGTCTCGCCGGCAGGCTGGCCCCTGGCGTCGTCCCGGTGCTGCGCTCCGACTGGAGCATCGGCGTCCTGATCGGGCCCCACGGGGAGCCCGACTTCCTGGCTCCAGGTGGCATCGACGCGCTGCTCCGTGCCTCCTGGCACGTCCACTTCAACTCCGCTCGCACCGGCGTGCGACTCATCGGGCCGGCACCAACATGGGCCCGGCTCGACGGTGGCGAGGCCGGGCTGCACCCCTCGAACATCCACGACACGGGATATGCGTTCGGGACCGTCGACCTGACCGGCGACATGCCGATCATCCTCGGCCCTGACGGTCCGAGCCTCGGCGGCTTCGTGTGCCCGCTGACGGTGGCCACCACCGAGCGATGGAAGGTCGGTCAGCTGGCCCCCGGCGATCGCGTGCGGTTCGTGCCGTGGTCGGCCGACACCGCGGCGAGAGCCGCAGCCGGCCGCGACGCGTGGCTGGATCGCTGCACGGACAGCATCGAGCCCCTCGCCCGTCCCCATTGGAACGAGCCGGTGACCATCGGAGCGATCGTGAGCGCGAACCGCAGCGGCGTGCTCGGACGCATCGCACCTGCCGGCGGGGCGCTCGAGGTGACGTTCCGCCAGGCGGGCGACCGCTTCCTGCTCGTCGAGTACGGCGACATGACGCTCGACCTCGAGCTCCGGCTCTGGGTGCAGGCGCTCGCTCGCTGGGTGGGTCACCACCTGCGCCGGGGAGTCGTCGACGTGACCGCCGGGGTTCGCTCGTTGTTGGTCCAGGTCGACGGCCACGACCTCACCGTGGCGACCGCGATGGACGCGCTGCGCGCCGCCCAAGACGAGCTGGGTGCGATCATCGACGAGCCCTTCGAGTCGCGGGTGGTGCACCTTCCCCTCTCCTGGGACGACCCGTCCACGCACGAGGCCATCGAGCGCTACATGCGCGGCGTGCGACCGGATGCCCCGTGGTGCCCCTGGAACATCGAGTTCATCCGCCGCATCAACGGGCTGCCGACGGTCGAGGAGGTGCGGGAGATCGTGTTCGCCGCCTCGTACCTGGTCTTGGGGCTGGGCGACGTGTACCTCGGCGCGCCGGTGGCGACGCCGCTCGACCCGCGCCACCGGCTCGTGACCACGAAGTACAACCCGGCTCGCACCTGGACCCCCGAGAACGCCGTTGGCATCGGGGGCGCGTACCTCTGCATCTACGGGATGGAGGGACCCGGCGGCTACCAGTTCGTGGGCAGGACGGTGCAGGTGTGGAACCGCGAGTGCCTCGGGCCGCACTTCTCCGAGCCGTGGCTGCTGCGGACGTTCGATCAGATCCGCTGGTTCCCCGTCTCCGCCGGTGAGCTGCTCGACATGCGCGATGCACAGTCGCGAGGCGAGCTCGCGCTGGACATCGAGCCCACGACGTTTCGTCTCTCCGATCACCGGCGGTTCCTCGCCCAGCATGCAGGGGAGATCGAGCAGTTCCAATCGCGGCAACGGGCCGCGTTCGCGACGGAGCGGGACGCGTGGACCGAGGCTGGGGAGTTCGCGAGGACCAGTGGCTGAACGACCATCCGACGCTGTCGTCGCGAGCTACGAGCGCATCGCGCGCGACGGCGAGCCCGGCATCTTCATCGAGCTCATCGACCGCAACCGTGCGCTCGCTGCTGCTTCGCGCGTCGAAGCCGCGTTGGACGAAGGGGCCACGATGCCCCTCGCCGGCCGCACCGTCGCGGTGAAGGGCAACATCGACGTCGCGGGCCACCGCACCACCGCGGGGTGCCCTGCGTACGGCGAGATCGCCGCGATCAGCGCGCGGTCGGTGCGCTCGCTCGAAGCGGCGGGCGCAGTTGTCGTGGCGATCAGCAACCTCGATCAATTCGCGACCGGCTTGGTGGGGACGCGATCCCCGTACGGGATCTGTCCGAACGCGCACTGGCCCGGCCTCGTGTCCGGCGGCTCCAGCTCCGGGTCGGCGGTGGCCGTCGCCCGCGGTCTCGTCGACATCGCGCTCGGCACCGACACCGCGGGCTCGGGACGCGTTCCCGCCGCGGCGAACGGGATCGTCGGCATGAAGCCCACCCGCGGTTGGGTCAGCGCCGCCGGGGTCGTGCCCGCGTGCCAGTCGATCGACTGCGTGTCGGTCCTGGCCACGACCGTCGAAGAGGCCGAGCTGGCGACGCGGGTGATGGCCGCGTTCGACCCGGCCGACCCGTGGAGCCGAGCGGCTCCGGCGGGCCAGCCCGCTCCGGCGACCGTGCACATCGGCGGGATCGACACCGAGCTCGACCTCGAGCCCTTCCTCGCCGCCGGCCGGCTCCTCTACGGCGGCGGCTTCGTGGCCGAGCGCTATGCCGCCGTCGGCTCGTTCGTCGAGGCGCATCGGAGCGAGGTCGATCACGTCGTCGCGGAGATCGTGCTGGCTGCCGGGCGGATCCCTGCGTGGCAGCTCGCCCGCGATCGCACCGAGCTCGAGCGGCTACGAGCGCTCACCAGGTCCACCTGGGACGAGGTCGACGTGATCGCCGTGCCAACCGTGCCGTCGATCCCGACGATCGCCGAGGTGCAGGCCGAACCCATCACGCGCAACAACGAGCTGGGCATCTACACGACGTTCGTGAACCTGCTCGATCTGTGCGCGCTGACGATCCCGGTGGCGCCGCTCGACGACGACGCCGCGCCGCGCACCGGCCCGCCGCCGAGCATCACCCTCGTCGGACCGGCGTGGTCGGAGGCCCTGCTGGTCAGCGCGGCCCGTCGAGTGATGCTCGATACGCCCGCCACCCTCCGAACGAGGTGATGTCCACGGCCCCGTCGACCGCGAGCGGCTCGCACAGGAACCCAGCGACGTCGCCCCCACCCGCGAGCAGAACGCGGCCGATGGCCAACGGCGCGGGGATCGCATCCACGAAGGACGCGAACGCCTCGGGTTCGAGCGACCACACCTCGAGCTCGATGGCACCTGCCTCGGGGTCATCCGGACCGACGCGCACGAGACCGGGCTTGGGGGGATCGGTCTCCAGCGCATACATGCGATAGCACCGGGCCGTGGCCGTGCGCTCGACGAGACGACCCGCTCGCTCCGTGAGCTGCACGTTCAGAGGCTGACCCTCGAGGTGGGCGCCGACGACCGCGATGAGCATGGCCTGGTTCTAGTGCTCGCGATCGGCTACAGCGTTCGGCAAGGCGCTCTTCACGGTCCGTTCACAACGAAAGGCATGAATCTCGGGCGCGACGACCGAACAAGCGGTGTGGAAGCGATCATCGTCGACGAGGTAGTGCTGACTTCTGACGCGGGCCGGGGAGTGGCCTCGCTGCTCGAGCCCGGCGCGCTCATCCCGGTGTTCCAACCCATCGTGCGGGTCACCGACGGAGCGATCGTCGGCTACGAGGCGTTGAGCCGATCGGCCCGCGAGGTGCCCGGATCACCCGAGGACTGGTTCGCGGTCGCCCGAGCCGAAGGCTTCGCGGCCGAGCTGGACGCCGCGTGCCTGCGAGCGATCGCGACGGCCGGTGCGCCTCCGGGGGGACGCGCGCTGTTCGTCAACGTGACACCAACGTCGTTGGCTTCACCGGAGGTGGTGGCTGCCCGCGAGCTCCTTCCGGATCGGTTGGTGATCGAGCTGACCGAGCAGGAGGTGACGGCCGACATCGACGCGTTGTCCGATCTGCTCGTCCGCTGGTCGCGGCTGCGCGTGCGCATCGCCCTCGACGACGTCGGCGCGGGCTACGCCGAGCTCCGCCAGATCGTGAGGTTGCAGCCGGAGTTCTTGAAGCTCGACCGCTCGCTCATCACCGGCATCGAAGCCTCCCGGACCCGACAGGCCCTGGTGGCGTCGCTGCTCGGCTTCGCCCGCCAGGCGGGAACGACGATCCTCGCCGAAGGCGTCGAGACGCAGGCCGAGCTCCGTTGGCTGGCTGAAGCCGGTGTGCCTCTGGCCCAAGGCTTCCTCTTCGCCCGACCGGGCGAGCCCTGGCCCGACGTCAGCGGCTCCCGACACCAGGGTCGTACCAGCCGGACCGAGCACCGGCTGATCAAGCGCCTCGAGCGCGCCCAAACCGTGCGGCAGGCGTGCGAGGCCGCCGCCGAGCACCTCTTCTCGTTCGGCTCGTTGATGCCGTCGATCTACCTGGAGGCGGGAGGTCGGCTCCGCTGCCAGGCGCAGCGTGGCCTGTGGCAGGTCCTCGACGGGATGGAGACGGCGGCGGGCATCACGGGGCGAACGTTCCGAACCGGGACCACGCACTACATCGCGGACGTCAGCCTCGAGCCGGAGTACCTGGAAGCCATCCCTGGCGTCGTCGCCGAGATGTGCACCCCGATCGGCACGCCGGCCAACGTCATCGGGAGCCTGAACGTCGAGTCGCTCACCGACATCCCGAAGTCGGTCCGCGACGCGGTGGAGCAGGTGGCACAGCTGCTGGGCCGCCGGCTCGTCGAGCTGCCGAGCGACACGGGAGCCATCCCGTTGCGACGGCTCGCGTCGACGGCAGCCGCGCTGGTCGCCGTGCCGCAGCCGGCGGCCACCGCCCACGCCGTGGTCACCGCGCTGTGCGACCTCACCGCCATGGACTCCGGCGCGGTCGTGCTGATGAGCGATGACGGCACCCACCGCGTGATCGCGCCTCGCGGACCGTTGCAAGAAGCACTCGCGGCGATGACAGAGCGGGACGTGACCCACCTCGTCCAGATCCTCGGTCCGCTCAGCTCCTGCTACTCGAGCGGTGAGGCGACGGGACTGGCCTTCGTCGGAGGTGACTCGCTGCGAACCAAGGGTGCCTGCGCCGTGATCGCGCTGCCGCTCATGGCGCACGGCCGTCGCACGGGCCTCGTGGTGTTGGGCAACACCTCACCGCGCGCGCTCGGCCCTGACGTCATCGAGCCGGCGGAGCTGCTGGCCACGCTCGCCGCCAGCTGCCTGCAGACGTCGCGCCACCTCGAGGAGCTCCACACCCGCGCCCACGTCGACGCGCTGACAGGCCTGGCCAACCACGCCCGCTTCCACGATGCGCTGCGCGAGCACCGCGGCCCGCTCGCCATCGCCATGTTCGACATCGACCGCTTCAAGCAGGTGAACGACACCAACGGCCACCTCGCGGGCGACGAGGTCCTCCGGGCCACGGCCGAGGCGATGCGCCGCCACGCGCTGCCATCGATGGAGCTGTACCGCGTCGGCGGTGACGAGTTCGCGGCGATCCTGAGCACGACGGAGCCGGCCGCGGTGTCGTCGCTCATCCAGCAGGTCGTGCGCGCCGCGCAGGTCGTGCTCGAGGCACATCTTGCGGGTCTCTCCGCCGGGATCGCCATCCGACACGCAGGTGAGACGATCCTCGAAGCGCTGGCACGCGCCGACCAGGCGCTCTACTCGGCCAAGCG
>JBEEGB010000137.1:0-3086 GCA_041166585.1 Acidimicrobiaceae bacterium | reverse complement strand
ACGAAGTGCTCCCGGTACTCGATGTCCTCCGCGTCGACGGCGAGGCGCAGGTCGGGGTAGCGCTGCACGAGGCGGTCGAACACCACCTGGCCCTCGAGCCTGGCCAGGGCCGCGCCCAGGCAGTAGTGGATGCCGTGGCTGAACGTGAGGTGGTGGTTGTCGGTGCGGCCCACGTCGAAGCGGTCGGGATCGGGGAATTTCTCCGGGTCGCGGTTGGCCGCGGCGAGCAGCGTCACCACCTGACCGCCCTTCGGCAGCACGTGCCCTGCGATCTCGAGCTCGGTGGTGGCGATGCGACCGGTGATGTGCACGGGTCCGTCGTAGCGGAGCACCTCTTCGACGGCAGTCGGGATGAGCGACGGATCGGCCACGAGCCGCTCCCACTCGTCGCGGTTGCTCAGCATCGCGAACAGCCCGTTGCCGATCAGGTTCATGGTCGTCTCGTGCCCGGCGACGAACAGCAGCAGCACGATGGAGCGCAGCTCCTCCTCGGTGAGCTTGTCGCCGTCCTCCTCGGCCTTGATGAGCTCGGTCAGCAGGTCGTCCTGGGGCTCGGCCCTTCGCGCCTCGAACAGCCCGTTGAAGTAGTTGATGAAGCTCATCGCCGCGAACATGCCCTTCATCGCGGTCGCTTCGTCGATCTGCGCGAAGTCGAGCAGCCGCGACGCGTCCGATGACCAGCCCTCCATCTGGTGGCGGTCGTCGACCGGGACGCCGAGCAGCTCGCAGATCACGATCACCGGCAGCTGGTAGGCCAGCCCGGTCATCACCTCGAACGGCTCCTCACCGCTCCAGCCGCTCATCAGGTCATCGAAGATCTCGCCCACATGGCCCCGCAGCTGCTCGACGGCGCGCGGCGTGAAGGCCTTCGACACCAGCCGGCGCAGACGCGTGTGATCGGGCGGGTCCATGAAGAGCAGGGTGCGGACCCCCGCATCGCCGATGGCGCCGCGCATGTCCTCGGCCCCGCGGGTGCTGTGGGCCGGATCGGACGACCAGCGCGGGTCGCGGAGCACCGCCTCGCAGTCCTCCCAGCGAGTCAGGATGAGCTCGCCGTCGACCGGGTCGAGCCAGGCCGGCGCCTCGCTCCGCAGCCGGTGGTAGAGCGGGTGCGGGTCTCGCTTGTTCTGCGGCCCGAACAGCTCCTCGGACGTCAGGTCACTGAGTGCAGTCCCCATGCGAGAACTGTAGACGCGCTGCCGAACCGGTTCGAAGCCGATCACAGACCGGAAGTACCCTGCGCAGCCAACCATGACGAACGTCCCGGAGAAGCCGTCGCTCGAAGGCCTCGAGGCGAAGTGGCGCGCCACGTGGGAGTCGGACGGCACGTACCGCTTCGATCGCACGAAGGGCCGCGACGAGATCTACTCGATCGACACGCCGCCGCCGACGGTCAGCGGCACGCTGCACCCCGGTCACGTCTGCTCGTTCACCCACACCGACCTCATCGCCCGCTTCCAGAGGATGCGGGGCAAGGAGGTCTTCTACCCCATGGGTTGGGACGACAACGGGCTCAACACCGAGCGCCGCGTCCAGCTCATGCTCGGCATCACGTGCGACCCGTCGCTCCCGTACGACCCCGACTTCACGCCGCCGGAGAAGCCACCGAAGCAGCCCATCCCGGTGAGCCGTCCGAACTTCGTCGAGTGCTGCGAACGCATCACCGTGCAGCTCGAGGAGGCGTACCACGACCTGTGGAGCGACCTCGGGCTCTCGGTCGACTGGACCCAGAGCTACACGTCGATCGGCGCCCACGCGCGTCGCACCTCCCAGGTCGGCTTCCTGCGGCTGAACGACAAGGGCGCCGTCTACCGCACCGACTCGCCGACGCTGTGGGACGTCGACTTCAAGACCGCGGTCGCGCAGGCCGAGCTCGAGGATCGCGTGATCCCTGGCGCGTACCACCGGATCAAGTTCACGAGCGCGGCGAGCGGCGAACCGATCCACATCGAGACGACGCGTCCCGAGCTGCTGCCCGCGTGCGTCGCGCTCGTCGCCCACCCCACCGACGCCCGCTACCAACCGCTGTTCGGCACCGAAGCCGTCACACCGCTCTTCGGTGTGCGGGTGCCGATCGTCGCCCACGAGCTCGCCGATCCCGAGAAGGGATCCGGCATCGCCATGATCTGCACGTTCGGTGACACCACCGACGTCACCTGGTGGCGCGAGCTCGGGTTGGAGCTTCGATCGACGATCGAGAAGAACGGCACGATCAGCCCGGCCCCGCCGCACGGCATCGACTCCGAGACCGGTCGTGCCGCGTACGCGGAGCTGGCGGGCAAGGGCGTGAAGCAGGCACAGCGCCGCATCGTCGAGCTGCTCGCGGCCTCGGGCGACCTCGAAGGCGACCCGAAGCCGATCGAGCACCCGGTGAAGTTCTGGGAGAACGGCAGCCGGCCGCTCGAGATCCTCACCAACCGGCAGTGGTTCATCGTGTACCCGCCCAAGGACCGGTTGCTCAGCTACGGACGTGAGCTGCGGTGGTGGCCCGACTTCATGCGGGTTCGCTACGAGAACTGGGTGAACGGGCTCATGGGCGACTGGAACATCACCCGCCAGCGGTTCTTCGGCGTGCCGTTCCCCGTCTGGTACCCGGTGGACGCCGACGGCGCGGTGCAGCACGAGCGCCCGATCTTCGCCCGCGAGGACCAGCTGCCGATCGATCCGTCGACCGCGGTGCCCGACGGCTACACCGCCGAGCTGCGCGACCAGGCCGGCGGGTTCACGGGCGACCCCGACGTCATGGACACGTGGGCGACGTCGTCGCTCAGCCCGCACATCGCCGGCCACTGGGTGGACGATCCCGACCTCTTCACGCGCGTCTTCCCGATGGACCTGCGACCGCAGGCGCACGACATCATCCGGACGTGGCTGTTCTCCACTGTCGTGCGCAGCCACTACGAGCACGGCACGATCCCGTGGGCGAACGCCGCCATCTCCGGCTTCGTCGTCGATCCCGATCGCAAGAAGCTGTCGAAGTCCGTCGGCAACAACCCCGACGATCCGAACAACCTCATCGCGGAGTACGGCGCCGACGCGGTGCGGTACTGGGCCGCAGGCGGGCGTCCCGGTCAGGACACCGCGCT
>JBEEGB010000136.1:0-3313 GCA_041166585.1 Acidimicrobiaceae bacterium | reverse complement strand
GACGCCGCTCGCGATGAGCGCGCGGGCCGCCTCCTCCGCCGCCGCGAGCAGCTCCGCGTAGGACAGACGCATCGCTCCGTCAACGAGCGCCTCCTGCTGACCGGAACTGTGAGCGGCGGCTCGCAACGCGCCCGACACGGTCAACGGAGTGGAAAGCATGGACGACAAACATACGGCAAGACCGACGCGACCTAGTAGTTACTAGATTGCATATATTATGAAAAAGAAGTACGGTCAGCTCGATCTATTGACGGTCCCGCGGGGCCACTGATCGTCCGGCGCACAGCTGGCGAGGGGGAGAGGTACGCATGCGTTCACGCGCGATCGCGGCACTCGTCGTTGTGTCGCTGGTCCTCCTGGCCTGCGGCGGAGGCGGCGGAAAGGCAGCCCCCGGTGCGTCGACCGGTGCGAGCGCTGCGACCGGCGGCAGCTCAGGTGCCCTGGGCGGCGAGGTGACGCTGGATGGTGCTGGTCGTCTGGTCGCATCGAAGTGCTCGGGTGCCAACGCGGCGTCGGCCGCCGACGGTGTCACCGCCGACAAGGTGAACGTGGCGACGATCTCGGTCGACTTCGCGGCCTTGGACAAGATCGGGTTCGGCGTCACGGGGCGTGACCCGACGGCGGCGTTTGAGATCTTTGCCAACGCCGTCAACGGCAACGGTGGTGTCTGCGGTCGAAAGATCGACGTGCAGAAGGTCGTCTACGACGTCCTGCAGGGCCAGGGCGGCAAGGCTTGTGTCGAGGCGACCGAGGACCGCACGAACCTCGTCGTGAACAGCGCGTCCTTCGATCAGATCCTCTGCATCACCGACGCGGGCGTGCCCGCCTATGCGGGAACCGATGTGACGGCGGCTGACATCGAGCGGTCCCACGGTCTCCTCTTCTCCCGCTCGCCGCTGCTCGAAGAGCAGTTCAAAGCCACCGTGCAGTACGCGACGAAGGCCGGCGCGCTCAAGGGCAAGGTCGGCGTCTGGTACGGCAACATCTTCCCGAGCAACGGTGACGCCGTGGAGAAGGTGGTGCTTCCGATGCTTGACGCGGCCGGCGTCAGCTACACCGCGTATCGGACCGACTCCGCGGGGCCGAGCGATCCCGAGGGGAACGCGGTGCTCACGGCCGCGGCGACCGACTTCGTCGCCAAGCACGTGGACACGATGCTCATGTTCGTCGGTCCGACGAACCACACCGGCATGCAGAACGAGCTGCACGCCCAGGGCCTGAACCCGAAGTACTACTCCGCACCGATCGCCGGGAACACGTCGAACGAGATCTTCGCGGACCGCTTCGGCACGCGAGGGTTCACGGACGGGCAGGTCTTCGCCACCTACTCGGTGGGATCCAGCGAGCTCGACGCGTCAGATCCGATCGCAAAGGCGTGCAACGAGCTGTGGACCAAGCTGACGGGCGAGACGGTCAAGCCGAAGACCTTTGACTACGTGCTGGTCACGTCCTCGTGTGTCCAGGTCGACGAGCTGGCGGCGGCGCTGTCGCTGGCCGGTGGCGACCTGACGAGGAAGACGATCGTGCAGGCGCTGGCAGGGCTGCCCGCGCACCGCTCGCCCGGGTTGCTCGGCAAGCTCGCGTGGAGCGAAGACGTCCACAGTGGACCACCGGAATTCTCGGCGCAGCTCTACAAGGCGGCTGACAACACCGTCGCCACCGACCCGGTTCACTTCGACGTGGCCGGCTGACCCACGCGCGAGGTCGAAGACCATGCGACGACCGGCTGCCTCCGATGCCATAGTGATCACTAGGTGCCGCTCGATGGAGAGGAAGTCCGTCCGATGACTGGCGTGTTCGACGACGTTCGGGTGATCGACCTCTCCTCCGGGATTGCCGGACCGATGACCGCGATGATGCTGGCGGACATGGGCGCGGACGTCGTGCGCGTCGAGCGTCCTGACGGTGACCCGTTCTCCGACCACACCGGCAATCGTGTCTGGAACCGCAGCAAGCGCAGTGCTGTGATCGACCTTCGCAGCGAGGAGGGAAGCGCGGAGTTCAAGCAGCTGGCGGCCACGGCAGACGTGGTCGTTCAAGCGTTCGCGCCGGGAACGGCGGAACGCATCGGCGTGGATCACGCGAGCATGGCCGCCCACAACCCCGGCCTGATCACGTGCTCGATCACCGGCTACGGGAACCATCCGAAGCACCGTGACCGCCCCGGATACGACGGGCTCGTCGCCGCCCGTACCGGTCTTCTCTACGACCAGAAGGGTCGCCGCGGCACGGCGATGGAGTACATCAACGGCCGCCCCGGGCCTCACCCCGAGTTCGACGCTCCCGACGGGATGACGCGAGGCGCCGACCGTTCCGGTCCGGTCTTCCCCCGGTCGTCATGGCCGAGCATGGGGGCCACGTACTTCGCGACGCTGGGCATCGCCGCGGCGCTCCGCGCACGCGAGAGCACCGGCCGGGGCCAGCTCGTCGAGACGTCGCTGCTCCGCGGTGCGCTCGCGTCGACCTGTCTCAACTGGCAACGAGTCGAGGACCCCGACGCCCCCCTCTACTGGATGTGGCCTGTCGACGGCCGGGCGATCGAAGGCCTGTACGAGTGCGCCGACGGTCGTTGGGTGCACCACTGGACGGTGCGTCCCACCTGGGTCCTGTCGAGTGCGGCAGGCGACGAGCTCTCGCCCCCTGACCTCGAAGGGGCCTACCGGGACGACCCGGACAGGGTCTCCATGGAACCTGACGGGCTGCTCACGGGCATGTTCCTCCATCCCGAGCTCGCGGCCGCGTTCAAGAAGTTCCCGTCCGACGCGTGGGTGGCAGCCGGCGCCACCGCCCAGATGGGCATCGCCCTCGTGCGCTCACCGGCGGAGGCGCTTGCCGACGACGCGTTCCTCGCCGACGGCTGCGTCGTCGAGGTCGATGACCCCCGAGAGGGCCGGATCCGGCATTGCGGCCCCCTCCTCGAGTTCTCGCGGACCCCGTCGTCGGTGAGAGGCCCCGCGCCCGAGCCGGGTCAGCACACCGATGAGGTCATGGCCGAAGCCGCCGCGATCGGGCCGCGTCCGGCGCCGAGCCCTCGGACGACGCTCGACCACCCGTTGCAAGGCGTCCGGGTGATCGACCTCGGACTCGGGGTCGCCGGCCCGTTCGTCGGCAGGGCGCTCGCAGACCTGGGCGCTGACGTCATCAAGGTCCACGCCCTCCACGACACGTATTGGGCCGGCACCCACATGGGCCTCGGCACGAACCGGGGCAAGCGGAGCATCGCACTCGACCTCAAGCATGAAGCCGGCCGCGCCGTGCTCGACCGGCTCATCGAACGCGCTGACGTCGTCACGACCAACTGGCGACCCGGAGC
>JBEEGB010000135.1:0-3176 GCA_041166585.1 Acidimicrobiaceae bacterium | reverse complement strand
CCCATCACGTTGGCGAGGAACGCGACGCGCGTGCCGGCCGGTGACAGCTTCGGCTCGGCCAACGTCCTGCCGTACGCGCACATCGCTGCGGTGATACGAGGTCGTGCCATCACGGCGACGTTAATTGCTTGCGGCACGGATCCGGCGAAAGCCGATCCGGCCACGGCACCGGTTCCGCAGGTTCTACAGCTAGGCCGCGGTCGTCGTCGGCGCGTTGCTCTCGCGCAGGACGGCGCCGATGCTCTCGGCGTCCTGGGGCCTGCACAGGTGGTACCCCTGGGCGTACTCACACCCGAGGTCGCGCAGCCGGTCGAGCTGCGGTTGCGTCTCGACGCCCTCGGCGATCGCCGTGAGCTGCAAGGTCTGCGCCAGACGAACGATCGCGCGCGCCAGCGCCGAGTCTTCCGCGTCGCCGTCGATGCCGGCCACGAAGGACTGGTCGATCTTGAGGATGTCGATCGGGAACCGCTGGAGGTAGCTCAGCGACGAGTAGCCGGTGCCGAAGTCGTCGACGGCGAGGCGCACGCCGAGCGCCTTGAGCTCGGTGAGCCGTCCGACGGTGGTGTCGGGATCGTGCATCATCGAGCTCTCGGTGATCTCGAGGATGAGGTCGTCGGGGGCGATGCCCGACGACCCGATGGCGAGGGCAGCGTCGTTGACGAGCGCAGGGTCCACGAGCTGGCGCGGAGCCAGGTTCACGCTGACGAAGAGCGACGAGCCCCAGTCGAGCTCGAGCTGCCACCTACGGACCTGCTCGCACGCGGTGAACAGCACGTGGCGGCCGATGTCGACGATCATCCCGGTCTCCTCGGCCAGCGAGATGAACGTGGCGGGCGACAGGAGCCCGCGGGTCGGGTGCTGCCAGCGCACGAGCGCCTCGACGCCGCAGAGCGCGCCGGTGCCGATCGCGACGATGGGCTGGTAGTGCACGACGAACTCGTTGCGCTCGCACGCCCGTCGCAGATCCGCCTCGACCTCGAGGCGCTCGACTGCCGCGTGGTGCATCTTCGGCTCGAAGACCTCAGAGCGTCCGCGGCCTCGCACCTTCGCGGTGTACATGGCCAGATCGGCGTTGCGCAGCAGCTGGTCGCTCCCGGCCCCGGGAGCACCGAAGGACACGCCGATGCTGGCCCCGATGAACACCTCCTTGCCTGCGATCACGAACGGCCGGGCCAAGGAGCCGATGATCCGGTCGGCCACCTCGGACGCGCTGGCGTTGCCGTCGATGTCCTCGAGCAGCACCACGAACTCATCGCCGCCGAGGCGCGCCGCCGTGTCCGCGTGGCGAAGGCAGCCTTGCAGTCGCTCGGTCACCGCCACGAGGAGCTGGTCGCCGACGGTGTGCCCGAGGCTGTCGTTCACCGTCTTGAAGTTGTCGAGGTCGATGAAGAGGACGGCGAGGTTCGATCGCACACGCTCGGCCCGGGCCAGGGCGTGGTCGAGGCGGTCACGGAACAGCGCCTGGTTGGGCAGGCTCGTCAACGAGTCGTGGAACGCCTGGTGGGCGAGCTCGCTCTCGAGGCGCTTGTGCTCGCTGATGTCGCGGAAGCTCCACACCCGCCCGACGATCTCGCCGCCGACGCGCTGCGGCTTCGAGAACCGGTCGACGAAGCGACCGTCCTTGAACTCGATGGTGTCGTAGCTCTCCGCGTCCGGCTGGGAGTACAGCTCCGCGACCTTGGCGACGAAGCTGTCGGGGTCGACGACGTTTCCGAGCACGAAGGCCAGGGCCTCGGCGTCATCGCGGGACTGGAGCACCTCATCGGGGATGCCCCACATCTCCGAGAACCGGCGGTTGAAGCTGGTGATGTGACCTTCGAGGTCGACGACGAGGATCCCGTCGGCGGTCGCATCGAGCGTGGCGTTGAGCAACGAGAGCGCCTCGCGCAGCTCGCTGTCGACGCGCTTTCGAGACGTGACGTCTTGCGCGGTCCCCGCCAGCACCAACGCCTCCCCGGTCGCCGAGCGACGGGTCACCGTCCCCTGACCGTGCAACCAGCGGGTCTCGCCATCAGGCAGGACGATGCGGAAGTCGAGCGCGTGCCGCGTCCCTTGCGAGACGGTGCGCTCGAGGTCCGCGACGACGAGGGCTCGATCGTCGGGGTGCACCCGCAAGAGGAACTCCTCGAACGATGGCGTGATGTCGCCCACCTCGCCGCCGAACAGCCGGTCCAGCTCCTTCGACCAGCTGACCGCGCCGGTGGCGACGGTCCACTCCCAGTTGCCGAGGCGCGCCACCGCCTGGGCCTCGGAGAGCTTGCTCTCGCGATCGGACGTCGCCTCGAGCAACCGCTCGTTGAGCTTCCAGGTGACGATGCCGGCGGCGCTCATCCCGAGGATGAACGCGCCGTGGATCCCCGCCCACTTCCACGGGTGGTCGACGGCCGACTGGTGGTTGTACACCGACGCCGGCGACACCGCTCCCGCCAACCCGTGCTGGAACACGACATAGCCGATGGCGATGAGGAACGGCCACCAGTCCTGGTACAGCGTGATGATGCCGATCATCACGAAGAAGTGGAAGTGCATCTCGATCAGACCGTCGGTCAGGTGGACCAACACGGCAGAGCACGTGAGCAGCCCCACCGCGGTCGCGATGGTGGCCTCACGTTGATGGCGGCGGAGCGCGGTTGCGACGAGCGCGAAGAAGACGATGATGGAGGTCTCGAACAGACCGTGCACCACGCCGACGCCCTGTACGACAGCTATGCCGAAGATCACCGGCACGTGCAACCAAAGCACCGTCAGGATCCCGCGGTGGCGGGCCTCCCAGACGCCATCGGGCAACGTGCTGCCGCGCGGCAGGTGCTCCCTGAGGGCCCGCATCCACTTCCATCTCGGGCCGTGTGATCTCGGCGCGACCCGCAACCCACCCTGGTCGTCCACCTCGGTCTCCTCTCGGGCTCCCCCTGTCCATCGGCGGAAAACGGACAGAACTGAACCGAAGGGGGCGAACAGGTGCTTCAGAACGGACAATCTGCGCGGGCGTGGCGCTCGCCCATGGTCAGATCACTGGCTGTTCGACATAGCGTCCGAAGACGCCGGCCAAGTCCTCCATGATCTCGCCGAGCGTCGCGTACGTGCGCACGGCCTCGATGAGTGCCGGCATGAGGTTGATCTCCGGATCGGCGGCCTGCGCGCGGAGCTGCGCCAGCGCGCGCTCGACCGCGGCGCTG
>JBEEGB010000134.1:0-6633 GCA_041166585.1 Acidimicrobiaceae bacterium | reverse complement strand
GGGCGACCTTCTCCGCCGCCACCAGCTCCCGCCAAGCCACGAGCCGCGGGCAGGCGCGGCAGCTCGTCACCTCCGCCTCGAGCTGCGTCCATCCGTCCACCCGGTGACCGTACGCGCCGGACCCCCGGTAGCGTGGCTCGGTCATGGCCCGCTCGACCAAGCCGAAGCCGACGCCACCCACGCTCGTCCTGCTCGTGCGCCACGGGCAGACGCCGACGACCGGTTCCACGTTGCCGGGCCGCGCGCCGGGGCTGCACCTGGCCGACAAGGGCACCGAGCAGGCCGCCGCGGTCGCCGAACGCATCGCGCCCTTCGCCGACAAGGTGGCCGCGGTGTACGCCAGCCCGCTCGAGCGCACCCGCGAGACGGCCGCTCCCATCGCCAAGGCGCTCGGACAGCGGGTGAAGATCGAGCGTGGGCTGCTCGAGTGCGACTTCGGTGCGTGGACCGGCGAGCAGCTCAAGACGCTGATGAAGCTGCCCGAGTGGCGCACCGTGCAGTCGCACCCGAGCGGCTTTCGCTTCCCCGACGGCGAGTCGTTCACCGAGATGCAGGTGCGCGTCACGAACGCCGTCGCCCGCCTCGTCGCCGCCCACCCGGGCAAGACGGTGGTGGCGGTCTCGCACGCGGACCCGATCAAGGCCGCGGTCGCCGACGCGATGGGCACCCACCTCGACCTCTTCCAGCGCATCGTCGTCTCGCCGTGCTCGGTCACCGCGATCCTCTACGGGACGAGCGCGCCGATCGTGCTCTGCGTGAACTCGACAGGGCGTGACCTCACGGCCCTGGTCCCCTCGTGACGCCGATGGGAGCGAGCTTCGACCTCTCCGATCCGCTGGTCTTCACGGCAGGCACCGTGGGCGACCCGGGCCAGCGCCTCTTCTTCCTGCAAGCGCGGCAGGACACGATGGTCGTGACCCTGAAGTGCGAGAAGCAACAGGTCGGCGCGCTGGCGGAGTACCTGTCGGGCCTGCTCGACGACCTCCCGACCGTCGACCACGAGAAGGTCCCGACGTTGCTCCAGGTGGTCGAGCCGATCATCCCCGAGTGGCCGATCGGGACGCTGGCGGTGGCGTGGGACGAGACCGCGGATCGCATGGTGCTCGTGGCCGAGGAGCTGCTCACCGAGGACGAGGCGGCCGAGGGCGCGGACGCAGGCCAGGCCCGGTTCTCGCTGCGACGCGAACAGGTCGCGGGTTTCGTGCTTCGGGCCCGCGAGCTCGTGGCCGGCGGGAGACCTCCGTGCCCGCTGTGCGGCGGGCCCCTCGATCCCCAGGGCCACGCGTGCCCGCGCCTGAACTGATCGACCTGCTCGAGCACGGCGAGGTGGCCGTCAAGGGCCGGATGCCGTGGAGCTCGAACGGCACCTTTCTGGTCGAGCTGTGCCACGAGGGCACCACGGGCCTCGGCGTGTACAAGCCGCTGCGCGGCGAGCGTCCGCTGTGGGACTTCCCCAACGGCCTGTACCAGCGCGAGGTGGCTGCCTACCGGTTGTCCGAGGCGCTCGGCTGGGGCATGGTCCCCGAGACCGTGATGCGCACCGATGGCCCGCTCGGGGAGGGATCGATGCAGCGCTTCGTCGAGGCCGACTTCGAGCAGCACTACTTCACGCTGTACGAGGACGAGGAGCAGCGTTGGCACGACCAGCTCCGTCGCATGTGCGTGTTCGACCTGCTCGCCAACAGCACCGACCGCAAGAGCGGCCACTGCCTGCTCGGGGTGGACGGCAACATCTACGGCATCGACAACGGCCTCAGCTTCCATGCGGAGTTCAAGCTCCGCACCGTGATCTGGGAGTTCGGTGGCGAGCCCATCCCCCGGCAGCTGCTCGACGAGGTCTCGCGCTTCGTCGAGGGCGGCATCCCCGAGCCTCTCGCCGAGCTGCTCGATCCGTTCGAGCGCGACGCGCTCGAGGGCCGGGCGCGTGCGGTGGTGGCGGAGGGGTGCTTCCCGATCGACGGCACCGGCCGCCGCTACCCCTGGCCCCTCGTCTGAGCGGGCCGCCCTGGCCAATGTTGGATGCGAACGGTGCGCTTTCCGCACCTTTGCCTCCGAAGTTCGAGATCCTGCGCCTAGTCGCGCTCGGCTTCGAGCTCGATGCGCTCGACGATGTCGGGGTTGCCATCACCATCGACGTCGACCTCGGTGGTCTGCACGACGTTGATGGTGTCGACCGTGCCGTCGCCGTCGATGTCGGTGATGGTCGTGTCGGTGCGGCGCACCGCGTCGGGCGAGCCGTCACCGTCGAGGTCGACGACGATGCGCTCGCTCACCTCCACCATGTCGACCGTGCCGTCACCGTCCAGGTCGACGAGCGTGGTGTCGCGGGTGCCGAAGCCATCGATGACGCCGTCACCGTCGACGTCCACACCGAAGTCCTCGTGCGTCGTGACGGCATCCGGCTTCCCGTCGTCGTCGAAGTCGGTCAGCTCACCATCCATGGCGGCGTCCTTCCGTGAGCATCAGACCTTCCCCAACACACGGTCGAGGTAAGGGTTGGTGAAGCGGCCTTCGGGGTCGAGCCGAGCCCGCACCTGTTGGAACGCATCCCAACGCGGGTAGCGGGGCGCGAGGGTTGCTGCGGTCTGGAAGTGCATCTTCCCCCAATGCGGACGCCCGGCGTAGTCGTTCATGATCGCCTCGACGCCCTGGAAGTACTGGTCGTAGGGCGTTCCCCGGTAGACGTGCACCGCGATGTAGCCCGTCGCTCGCCCGTATGCGGTCGAGAGCGGGATGTCGTCGGGCGCAACGACGCGGACCTCGACCGGGAAGCTGATCGGCACACTGAGGCGGTCGACGAGGGCGCGCACCCGGTTCAGGGCCTCGGGGATCACCTCTCGCGGGATGGCGTACTCCATCTCGTAGAAGTGCACGAGGCGGGGACTGGTGAAAACCTTGTCGCTGCGGTCGGTGTACTCGCTCTTGCTCGAGGCCGACGGGATGATCTTCGAGAGGCGCGGGATGGCGCGGGGGAAGTGACGTCCCACGCGGCACAGCGTGCCGAACGCGCCGTTGCTGAGGATGATGTCGTCGAGGATCTCCTTGGTGCGCGTCCTGGGTGCGGCGGGCTCATCGGTGCGGCGGTTGCGCTTCGTCAACGCCCAGCGCGTGTGCGGCACCCAGTAGAACTCGACGTGGTCGGCGCTGTTCATGAACCCGTCGAAGTCGGCGAGCACGTCGTCGACGGGGATCGGCTCCTCGATCGCGTGGAGACGGAACGCAGGTGCGCACTGGAGCGTGACCGTCGACAGCAGTCCGAGCGCGCCGAGGCCGACACGAGCGCACTCGAAGACGTCGGCGTTGCTCTCCGAGTCGCAGTCGAGCACCGACCCGTCAGCAGTGACGAGGCGCAGGCCGACGATCCGGCTCGAGATGTTGCCGAACTTCGTGCCCGTGCCGTGCGTCGCCGTCGAGGTCGCTCCGGCGATGGACTGGTACGCGATGTCTCCCATGTTCTCGAGCGCGAGCCCGCGCCGGTCGAGCTCGTCGCTCAGCGTCGCGAGCTGGATGCCCGCCTCGACGGTCACGGTGCTGTTGGCCGGGTCGTGCTCCAGCACCTGCCCGTAGCGGCTCAGGTCGACGAGGTGGCCGTCGGTGCAGGCGATGCCGGTGAAGCTGTGACCCGCGCCGACCGCCTTGACGCGGCGGTCGTGGGACGCGGCCTCCTTGACGATCGTGACGAGGTCAGCCTCGGTGGTCGGCTGCTCCCGCGCCACAGGGGCGCACTGCTGGTTGCCCGCCCAGTTCGACCAGAGCTTCGGCACCTTGCGCGGCATAGGCGCCAGTCTCGCGGATTTCCGCGAACCAAACCGTCGCGACATGCGTCGAAGTGGGCATGGGGGAAAGCGCTGACGACGACCTGGTCGCCAGGCTGGTCGGTGAGCACGAGCGGGCCTACCGGGCAGCATGGCTGATCTTGCGCGATTCGCACCAAGCGGAGGAGGCCGTCCAGGAGGCGTTCCTTCGGGTCTGGCGCTTCCGCGGCTCGTTGCCCGCCGGCGACGCCATCCGACCGTGGATGTACCGAGTCGTGGTGAACACGAGCATCTCGGCGCTTCGTCATGACAGGCCCCGCCGAGCGAGCGAGGTCGCGATGCCCGCTGGTGACCTCGGCCCCACCGCGGCTGGCGGGCAGGATCCCGGGACGGCCGCCGAGGACGCCGATCGGGCCTCGACCATGGCGGAGGCGCTTGGCGATCTGCCGGAGCACCTGCGTGTGCCGGTGATCCTGCGCTACTGGATCGGGTTGTCGGAGAAGGAGATCGCCACTGCCATCGGCCGCCGACCAGGAACCGTCAAGTCGCGTTTGCACGACGCCCGATCCCGTCTCGCCGCCGATCCGCGCGTGAACGCTGCTCGTCTCGCCGCAGGAGGAGATGGCTGATGCTGACCGAGGACGACCTCCGTGCTGTGGTCGAGCGCGCGGCATCGGCCGCGCCTCGACCGACTGCGATCGACGACCAGCAGTTCGCCGACGCTCGAACGTCCGCCGTCACGCGCATCCGCCGGCCCCGCGGGCGAATGGCGGTCGGCCTCCTCGCTGCAGCAGTGCTCGCCGTGCTCGCCGTCAGCACAGCCCTGGTGCGCGACCACGGGAGCACCGCGAAATTCGCCACCGTCGGCGCACCCGTCACCGAAGGCAGAGCCGACCAGTCCAGCGTCGGCTTGGGCGCAACTGCCAGTCCCGGTGCGCCCGCCGGCGCCGCGGCACCCGCGCCGGCGGCACCGGGCGGGAGTCCGCAGGAACGCAGCATGAACCCCACTCCAGCACCGCTTGCGAGCTCATCCGGAGCGGCGGACGCAAGCGCTCCCGCCGCGCCGGTGGACTCGGCCAAGGTCGTGAAGAACGGCTCGGTCGAGCTCGGCGTCAACAAGGGCTCAGTTGCCGAGGCCGTCAGCCGGGTCACCTCGATGGCGACCGGCTTCGGCGGCTACGTGGCGGGCACTCGGACGACGGGCGGGTCAGACGGCAGCCAGGTGTCGGGCACCGTCACGATCCGTGTCCCGGCTGCCTCGTTCGAGCAGCTGACCATCGATGTCGGCAAGCTCGGCGACATCCGGTCCACGACCACATCCGGCATCGACGTCACCGCCCAGTACACCGACCTCGATGCCAAGATCGGCGCGCTCCACGCCACCCACGACCAGCTCCTCACGATCCTCACCAAGGCCGACACGATCCCCGACATCCTCTCGGTGCAGGACCGCTTGAACCAGGTGCAGAGCGAGCTGGACTCCCTCGAGGGCCAGCGCCGTCTCCTCGCGGATCAGACGGCCTATGGCACGCTCGCCGTCACCGTCCTCGAGCCGGGCGCGACCGTTGCGCCGCTCGCAGTCGACGACAACCCCGGCCTCGGGAACGCGTGGGACGACGCAAAGCGCGGCTTCGGTGATGCCATCGAGGAGATCGTCCGCGCGTCGGGCACGGCTGTCGTCCTGCTCGCGGTGGGCTTCATCGGCGTGCTGGTGCTGTGGCTGCTCACGCGCAACGTCCGACGACGCCTCGTCTAGGCGAACTTCGGAGCGAAGCGCGCTGAAAACGCAACGTTCGCATCCAACATTGCCGCGGTTGGGTCAGGCGGTCTTGGCCTTCAGGGCTTCGATCAGCTGGGGGAGGACCTTGTGGACGTCACCGACGATGCCGAGGTCGGAGATCCCGAAGATGGGGGCCTCCTTGTCCTTGTTGATCGCGATGATGTTCTTGCTGCCCTTCATGCCCACCATGTGCTGGGTGGCGCCGGAGATGCCGACCGCGATGTAGACGGTCGGCTTCACGACCTTGCCGGTCTGGCCCACCTGGTAGCTGTAGGGCACCCACCCGGCGTCGACGATGGCGCGGGAGGCACCAGGGGCGCCCTTCAGCAGCTTCGCGAGCTCCTCGACCATGGCGTACTTGCCCGCCTCGCCAAGGCCTCGACCGCCGGAGACGACGATGGCGGCCTCGTCGAGCTTGGGGCCGGTGGCCTCCTCGACATGGCGGTTCGTGATCTTTGCGGCACCGGCAGCACCTGAGTCGGGCACGGCAAGCGCCTCGACGGCCGCGGGACCGCCACCCGTCTCCTCTGCCGCGAACGACTTCGGCCGCACGAGCACGATGTTCGGCGCGCCAGCGGTGAGCTTCGTGCGCACCAGCTGCGTCCCACCGAACACCGGCGTCGTCGCGACGACCGAGTCGCCGTCGACGGTGACGTCGGTGTTGTTCGAGAGCACCGGCTTGTCGATCGCCACCGAGAGGCGAGCCGCGACGTCACGACCGTCGTACGTCGTGCCGAGGAGGATCAGGTCGGGCGAGTCGCCGGCCTTGATCGCGTCGGCCAGCGCGGCCGCGACGTGCACGCCGGGCAGGCCTCCGCCGAGATCGCCGGTCGCGTGGACCTTCGTCGCGCCATGCGCGCCGAGGGTCGCGGCCACGGCGTCGCCGTCGCCGGCGATGAACGCCTCGACGGTGTCACCGAGCTCGCGCGCCTTGGCGAGCATCTCGAGGGTGATCGTCTTGACCTTTCCGTCTTCCGCCTCGGCGAAGACCCAGACCTTGCTCAAGCTCATCTAGATCACCTTCAAGTTCTCGAGGTACGAAACGATCTTCTGGAAGCCTTCGCCGTCGTCTTCGATGATCTCGCCGGCTTGGCGCTC
>JBEEGB010000133.1:0-3036 GCA_041166585.1 Acidimicrobiaceae bacterium | reverse complement strand
TGATCAGCGAGTCGTAGCCGTCAGGCAGCGAGTGGACGAACCGGTCGACGTAGGTGGCCCGGGCCGCCTCGAGGATCTGCTCCTCGGTGGCGCTGGGGTTGCCGTACGCGATGTTCTCGCGGATCGTGCCGCCAAACAGCCACGTGTCCTGGAGCACCATGCCGATCTTCGAGCGCAGCTCGGCCCGCGGGATCGTCGAGATGTCGCGACCGTCGAGGAAGATGGCTCCGCCGTTGAGCTCGTAGAAGCGCATGATGAGGTTGACCAGCGTGGTCTTGCCGGCGCCGGTGGGGCCGACGATGGCGATGGTCTGGCCCGGCTCGGCGACCAGTGAGAGCGATTCGATGAGCGGCGAGCGCGGGTCATAGGAGAACGTGACATCGCGGAACTCGACCTTGCCGCGCGTCGTCGGCGGGTTCTCCTCGGCGACGGCGTCGGGGCTCTGCTCGTCGGCGTCGAGGAACTCGAGCACGCGCTCGAACGAGGCGATGCCCGATTGGAACACGTTCATGAGCGAGGCCAGCTGCGTCAGGGGCATCGAGAACGTCCGGGAGTACTGGATGAACGCCTGCACGTCGCCGACGCTGATCGCGCCGCTCGCCACCCGCAGGCCGCCGACCACGGCGACGATGACGTACTGGACGTTGCCCATGAACATCGTCGCCGGCTGCATCAAGCTCGACATGAACTGGGCACCGAACGACGCTTCGTACAGCTGGTCGTTCGTCTCGCGGAACCGTGCTTCGACCTCCTGCTGGCGGCCGAACGTCTTCACGATCGAATGGCCGGTGAAGGTCTCCTCGACCTGCGAGTTGAGCGAACCCGTGTGGCGCCACTGAGCGATGAACCGCGGCCGGGCGCGCGCCGCGATGGCGCGCATCGAGAACACCGACACCGGCACAGTGGTGAGCGCGACGACCGCCAGCATCGGCGAGATCGTGAACATCATGATGGCCACACCGAGCAGGAGCAGGATCGATGTGAGCATCTGGCTCATGGTCTGCTGGAGGCTTTGGGCGATGTTGTCGATGTCGTTCGTGACGCGGCTCAACAGGTCGCCGCGGGACTGGTGGTCGACATACGCCAGCGGGAGCGCATTCAGCTTGCGTTCGACGGCTTCGCGCAGGCGGTACATCAGCCGTTGCACGACACCGGCGAGGATGTAGGCGCTGAGGACGGCGAGCACCGCGGAGGCGCCGTACAGCATGATCGCCTGGAGCAGCACGTGATGCAGCTCGGGTTGGTCGATGCCTCCTCCGAGGACGCCCTTGACGATCACGTCGGTGCCGTGACCAAGCACGCGAGGGCCGAGCACGTTGAGCACGGCGCTGGTGACGGCGATGACGCCGACGACGGACACCATGTGCCACTCGGGCTTGAGCAACGTGCCGAGCCGGCGAAGGGAGCCGCCGAAGTCCTTCGACTTCTCGAGTGGCACCGCCCCTGAATTCCAACGCGCCTGCGTCCGCTCCTGCGGCGACGGCAGCTCTTCGTCGTCTCGTTCGTCCTCGACGAGAGTCACGCGGCCACCTCCCGCTCGCCGATCTGCGATTGCACGATCTCGGCGTAGGTCGCGCAGGTCTCGAGCAGCTCGTCATGGGTGCCCTCGCCGACCATGAGGCCGTCCTCGAGCACGATGATGTTGTCGGCCGTCGAGATCGTCGAGACCCGTTGGGCCACGATGAGGACGGCGGCGTCGGCGGTGAAGGGCGCGAGCGCTGCGCGCAACCGGCTGTCGGTGAGCAGGTCGAGCGCGGAGAACGAGTCGTCGAACAGGTAGATGTCCGGCTTGCGGATCAGCGCCCGTGCGATCGACAGGCGCTGACGTTGCCCGCCCGACACGTTGGTGCCGCCCTGGTCGATCACGGCGTCGAGGCCGCCGGGCATCTCGCGCACGAAGTCGGCCGCCTGCGCGACCTCGAGGGCGTCCCACATCTCAGGCTCGGTGGCGTTCGGCTTGCCGTAGCGCAGGTTGCTGGCGACGGTGCCCGAGAACAGGTACGGGCGCTGGGGCACCAACCCGATGCTCGCCCAGAGCGCCTCCGGCTCGAGCTCGCGCGCGTCGATGCCGCCCACGAGCACGGCACCCGACGTGACGTCGAACAGCCTGGGTATGAGGTTGACCAAGGTCGTCTTGCCGGCGCCGGTGCTGCCGACGATGGCGGTGGTCGTGCCGGGTCGGATCGCGAACGTGATGTCGCTCAGCACAGGATGCTCGGCGCCGGGGTAGTGGAACCCGACGCCGCGCAGCTCGAGCTCGCCGTGGTGGGAGACCTCGGTGATGGGGCGCTCGGCGCGGCCGACGCTCGGCACCGTGTCCAGCACCTCGCGGATGCGGCCTGCCGAGACCGAGGCGCGAGGGATCATCGACACCATGAACGTCGCCATCATCACCGACATCAGGATCTGCACGAGGTAGCTCAGGTAGGCGACGAGCGAGCCCACGTTGATGTCGCCGCTCGCGATGCGGTTGGCGCCCACCCAGAGCACGGCAACGCTGGAGAAGTTGATGAGCAAGTTGACGGTGGGGAACATCCCGGACATCAGGCGGCCCGCCTTCAACGAGACCGCCGTGAGCTCGGAGTTGGCGTCGGCAAAGCGCGCTGTCTCTTGCGGTTCACGCACGAAGGCGCGGACGACACGGATACCAGTGATCTGCTCGCGCAGCACGCGGTTGATCTGATCGATCCGTTCCTGCATCAACCCGAACGCTGGCATCATTCTCGACACGATCAGGCCCAGCACGATGGCGGCAACCGGGATCGCAACCGCGAGGATCGCCGAGAGCCCGACGTCCTGTTGCATCGCGGCGAAGACGCCGACCACCAAGGTGATCGGCGCGGCGATGGCCATCGTGCAGGTCATCACCACGAGCAGCTGCACCTGCTGCACGTCATTGGTGATGCGCGTGATCAGCGATGGCGCGCCGAACGCGCCGACCTCGCGGGCGGAGAACTCGGTCACCTGATGGAAGAGCGACTTCCGCAGGTCGCGCCCGAAGCCCATCGCGACCTTGGCACCGAAGTAGACGGCGGC
>JBEEGB010000132.1:0-3257 GCA_041166585.1 Acidimicrobiaceae bacterium | reverse complement strand
GTACGCCAACGCGCAGGCGTGCAGCAGGGGGTCGTCGTCCATCGGCTCGGTGATCCGCAGCCAGCCGACGGCGCGCCCCGGTTCTTCCGCCGGTGCGAAGCGCCGGTCGAAGACCGTGCTCCAGCTGTCCGACGTGAGCTCTTCGGGACGAGGGACCGCTGGCGCGGTGACGGCCTGGATCTCCGGCGCCTCCTCGTCGACCTGGAACGACGCTGACATCGCCAGGATGGCGCCGATGGCTTGGCGAGCGACGACGTGACGCGTCGCGAACGAACGGCCGTTGCGCAGGCGGTCGACCTCGAAGCGGATCGGCTCGTCCGCGTCTCCGCGCCGGATGAAGTAGGCGTGCAGCGAGTGGACGCGGAACTTGGGATCGACGGTGCTGGCCGCGGCGCGCAGCGCCTGCGCCACGATCTGGCCCCCGTAGAGGCCGCCCCACGGGTACTTCGGCCCGACCCCGACGTAGGTGTCGGGGCCGTGCTCCTCCAAGCGCATCATCGATGCGAGCTCGCTCACGGTGCTCTTCGCTCCTCGGGACGCAGGATGATCCTCGGGCCCCGGTCCCAGGTGACGTAGTTCCACGCCCAGTTGAGGAACACCGAGAGCCGGTTACGGAAGCCGACGAGGGTCACGAGGTGCAAGCCGAGCCACGCCAGCCACGCCGGCGTGCCCCGCAGCTTGACGCCCAGCGGGAGCTCGGCCACCGCGGCTCGGCGGCCGATGGTGGCCATGGTGCCCTTGTCCCGGTAGCGGAAGCGCTTCGACGGCCGGCCTTCGAGCGAGGCCACGATCTCCTTGGCGACGTGGTGACCGCCCTGGATCGCGACCGGCGCGAGCTGCGGGAGCAGCTCGTCGCCCGTCGCGCTCCTGCTCCCGGCGACGTCGCCGATGGCGAAGGCCTCGGGGTGGCCGGCGATGCGGAGGTCGGGGCCGACCACGATGCGCCCGCCTCGACCGGTCTCGACGCCGAGGGCCTGCGCGAGGGGGTTGGCCTGGACGCCAGCGGCCCAGATCAACGTGTGCGCCTTCAGCTCTTCACCCGAGCGGAGCGCGACGCGCGTCGCGGTGACCGAGGTGACCGCCTCGCCGAGGCGCAGCTCGACCCCCATGCCCGCCAACGTCTCGGCTGCGCTGCGCTGCGAGATGGGTGCGAACGGCGTGAGCAGGGTGTCGGCCATCTCGATGAGCACGACGCGGGCGCGGCTCACGTCGAGGGCGCGGAAGTCCTTGCGCAGCACCACGGCGAACAGCTCGCTCAACGCGCCGGCCACCTCCACGCCGGTGGGCCCACCGCCGACGATGGCGAACGTGAGGACGCCGTCGTCGAGCAGCGCCGGGTCGGCGTCGGCGGCCTCGAAGCGCTCGAGCACGTGGTTGCGCAACGCCACCGCGTCGCCGAGGGTGTAGAGGGCCAAGCCGTGCTCGGCCGCGCCGGGGATGCCGAAGAAGCTGGCGCTCGCCCCCGCGGCGACGACGATGTGGTCGAACCCGAGCGATGGCTCGGCGCCGTGGTCGAGCTCGACCGTGTGCGCAGACCAGTCGACGCCCGTCACCGTCGCCCGGCGGAACTCGACGTTGTCCTGCTTGTGGAAGATGCCGCGCACCGCGTGCGCGACGTCGGTCGCGTTCAGGCCCGCGGTGGCGACCTGGTAGAGCAACGGCTGGAACGTGTGGAAGTTGTGACGATCGACCAGGGTGATCTCGACCGGCGCGTTCGCGAGCGCCTTCGTCGTGGCCAGCCCGCCGAACCCGGCACCGACGATGACGACCCTCGATGGCTTGCTCACGTCTGGCATGTCGGGCACCAGTAGGTGCTGCGGGCCTGCTCGCCCTGGCGGCGCATCCGGATCGGCGTGCCGCACCGCGGGCATGGCTGTCCTCGTCGCCCGTAGACCGCCAGCCCCTCAGGCGTCGTGCGGCGCGGCCCGCCGCCGAGGTTGGCTCGCAGCAGCTTCGACGCGGTGCTGAGCAGACGACGACGATCTTCGAGCGTCACCGCGGCAACGGTGGCGAACGGATCGATGGCACACGCGAAGAGCACCTCGCTCTTGTAGACGTTGCCGACCCCGCACGCCACCCGCTGGTCGAGGAGCACGGCGCCGATCTCGTCGCCTGGACCCGAGCACGTGGCCATCCGCTCGACCGCGACCTCGATGTCGGCATCGGTCACCTCGGGGTTCGTGAGGTCGGGGCCGAGGTGGGCGATGCGCTCGTCGCCGCGCTCGAGCTCGACCACCGGCGCGCTGAAGCACACCGCCACCCAGCCCTCCACCTCCACGACGGCCCGCGCCAGGTGTCGAGGCCGCTGCCACCGTTCACCTGTGCGGTAGAGGTGCCACGACCCGGTCATCCGCATGTGGGTGCGCAGCGTCGTGCCGTCGGCGAAGCGGATGAGGAGGTGCTTGCCGACCGCCTCGACCGTTTCGATCACTGTTCCCGGCCGAGGTGGACGGCCGACGGCGCGCGGTGCCTCGAAGCGCACCAACGGCTTGCCCTCCAGCGCCGAGCGCAGCCGCGCCGCGCTCCGGTGGATCGTGTCCCCTTCAGGCACCGGTCGCAGTCTCGCCGAACTTCGGAGGAATCGGTGCGCTTTGCGCACCGTTCGCATCCAACATTCGCACGGGGGGCGTCATCCTCTTCCGGGGCGGCGGAGGACGAGGCCTTTGTAGCCGTCGGTGAAGCCGGCGGCGACGAGGGCTTCGACGACGGCGGGCGCCTCGCGCACGGGGACGCCGTCGGCCTTGCGGATCTCGAGGGTGCGGTAGCGGCCGTGCTCGACCAGCCCCGCCAAGGCGCTGGCCCAACCAGGCCGGTCCGCGGCCGCGGGGAACGTGACGAGGCTGTGGCCACCGCGTTCGAGGAACGCGACCGGCTCGCCGTCGACCAGCACCACATGGGCGCCGGCCGCCCTCGAGGGCCGCCCCGCCCCGACCGGATCGGGCCACGGCAGCGCGGCTCCGAACGGCTGCGCCGGATCGGTCGCGGCGAGCACGACCGGCGTCACCTCTTGCGGATCGCGAAGCGACCGCAGGCGGTCCACGGCACCGGGGAGCGCGAACTGGGCGGCGCCGAGACCGCTCACGAAGTAGCCGCGACGCACCGCGCCCCGCTCCTCGAGCGCCTTCAACACCGGGTAGACGCCGGCGAAGCCGCCCTCGAGCCCTTCGCCGAGGGCGGCCTCACGGGTCAGCACGCCGTAGCGCTCGAGCAGCTGCAGGGCGCGGGCGTGCTGCACCTCGGTGGGGGTGGGCGACGGT
>JBEEGB010000131.1:0-3890 GCA_041166585.1 Acidimicrobiaceae bacterium | reverse complement strand
ATCGGCACCATGATCGAGACGCCTCGCGCCGCGCTGCGAGCGGATGAGATCGCGGAGGAGTCGGACTTCTTCAGCTTCGGCACCAACGACCTGACGCAGATGACGTTCGGCTTCAGCCGAGACGATGTCGAGTCGCGCATGATGCCTGCCTACCTCGAGCTGGGCCTGCTGAAGCGCAACCCGTTCGAGACCATCGACCAGTCGGGCGTCGGCGAGCTCGTGAAGCTTGGCGCTCAGCGCGGGCGCAAGGTGAAGCCCGACATCAAGCTCGGCGTGTGCGGTGAGCACGGCGGCGACCCCGAGTCGATCGAGCTCTTCTACCGCGCCGGCCTCGACTACGTCTCGTGCTCACCGTTCCGGGTGCCGATCGCCCGGCTCGCCGCCGCGCAAGCGGTGATCGCCGTGGGCCGCTGACGCATCGTGCTCATCATCGCGGCGGAACAGGCCTCCTCGAAGTTCGCGGACATCGAGGTCGCAGCCTGGCAGTGGGGCGTCTTCCTCGGGCTGGTGATCGTGTTGCTCCTGGCCGACCTCCTGGTGCTGCACCGCAAACCGCATGCCATCCCCTTCAAAGAAGCAGCGATCGAGAGCGCGGTGTGGATCGCCATCGGGTTGTCGTTCGGACTGCTCGTCCTCTACTGGTTCGGCAGCCAGGCCGCAGGCGAGTACTGGTCGGGCTACCTGATCGAGCAGAGCCTCAGCATCGACAACGTCTTCGTGTGGGCGGTGATCCTGTCGTTCTTCGCCGTCCCGTCGATGTACCAGTTCCGCGTGCTGTTCTGGGGCATCTTCGGGGCGTTGGTCCTCAGGGCGCTGTTCATCTTCGCGGGTGTGGCGCTCATCGAGACGTTCAGCTTCGTGCTCTACATCTTCGGTGCGTTCCTGCTGTACACCGCTTGGAAGATCGCGTTCCACGACGAGACCGAGGTCGACCCTGAGCACAACCTCGCGCTGCGCGCGCTGCGCAAGGTCATCCCGTCCACGACCGAGTACGAGGGGCAGAAGCTCTTCACCAAGCGCGGCGGCAAGCGCCTGGCGACGCCGCTCTTCGCCGTGCTGGTCATGGTCGAGACCACCGACGTCGTGTTCGCAGTCGACTCGATCCCGGCCATCCTCGCAGTGGCACGCGACCAGTACATCGTGTTCAGCTCCAACGCCTTCGCCATCCTCGGCCTGCGGTCGCTCTACTTCCTGCTGTCGGGCATGGCGGGAAGGTTCCGCTACCTCAACATGGGCCTCGGCGTGATCCTCGCGTTCGTGGGCGTCAAGATGCTGCTCACCGACGTGTACCACTTCCCGACGCCGGTGGCTCTCGGCGTGATCATCGGAACGCTCGCGGTCGCGGTCCTCGCATCGATTCGGGCCGAGCGCCGCGACGACCGCGACACGGTCGAAGAGCTCCTCGACGCAGACGACGAGTAGCGACGTCGAGGGCGGGTGGCTTCGTGGATGCCTTGCGGATCAGGCTCCTCGGGGGACTCGACGTCGAGGGGCTCGAAGAGAAGGAGATCGGCAGCCGCAAGGCCCGCACGCTGGTCAAGGTGCTCGCGCTCGGACGGGGCTCCGCGGTGCCGGCCGATGCGGTGGTGGAGGCGCTGTGGGGCGACGACCCGCCCGCCCGGCCCGCTGAGCAGGTCGGCGTCCTGGTCAGCCGGTTGCGAGGCGTGCTGGGCGCCGAGCGGTTGCATCGCTCGGACGCCGGGTGGGCGCTGGCCGTGGACTGGCTCGACGTCGTGGAGCTCGAGGAGCGTGTCGAGGAGGCCGCTGCTCGGCTGGCCGCCGGTGGGCCGGGCGCAGCGCGCGCCGCCGCGCAGGCCGCGCTCGCGCTGGTGCGCGGCGAGCTCGTCGCCGACGAGCCGGATCCTGTGTGGGCGGAGGCTGATCGCGCCGCAATCGCGCGAACGGTCGCGCGGGCTCGCCTGATCGCGGCAGAGGCAGCCCTCGCGGTCGGTGACCGCGGCCAGGCGGCAACCGCGGCCGATGGCGCGCTCGACCACGATCCCTACGACGAAGCCGCCCTGCGCGTGCTGATGCGAGCGCACGCGGCTGCCGGCCGGCCCGCGTCGGCGCTCGCGGCGTACGCACGCGTGCGAGCCCGCCTCGCCGAGGATCTCGGCGTCGACCCGGTCAAGGAGACCGAGGAGCTCCACACGTCGATCCTGCTCGGAGCGCCGCTGGGCGAACCTGACGAAGCGGCCGGTCGGGGTCGCAGCCGATCGGACATCGTCGGTCGGGGCGCTGAGCTGGCCAAGCTCGGCCGCCTGCTCGATCGCGCTTCGAGCGGCGAAGCGGTCCTCGCGGTCGTCGAGGGCGAAGCGGGCATCGGGAAGTCGGCGCTCGTGTCGTCGTGGAGCGCGAGCCTCGGCGCTGAAGTCGTGGTGCTGGCCGGTCGTTGCGACGAGCTCGGCCGAGATCTGCCGCTGCAACCGATCCTCGACGGGCTCGCTCGGCATCTGAGCGCGCTCTCGTCCGCGGACGTGTCGGAGGTGCTTGGCGACGCCGAGGTGGTGGTCGGCCCGTTGTTTGGTCGCTTCACGTCGGGCGACGGCGAGCTGCGCCCCACGACCGTGAGCGACCCGACTGCCGGACAGGCGCTGCTGTTCGCGTCGCTGCTCATGGTGCTCCAGCGCGCCGCGTCATCCCGGACGGCCGTGTTGATCGCCGAGGACGTCCACCTCGCGGGCGCGAGCACGATCGAGTGGCTCCGCTTCGCGGTGCGTCGAGGCCGGCGCCTGTTGGTCGTGGTGACGCGACGTCCCGAGGGGATCGCGGTCGGGCCCGCCGAGCTGATCGCGCTCGGTCCCCTCGATCTCGAAGCAGTCACCGAGCTCGTCGGTCGCGACCGCGCCATCGACCTGTACGCGCGCAGCGGCGGCCACCCGCTCTTCCTCACCGAGCTCGCAGCCGCAGGCGCTGATGCGCTGCCCGCGAGCGTGCGAGAGTCCGTCGCGACCAGGGTGGACGGTCTCGGAGCGGCATCGACGACGTTGCGCACCGCGGCGGTCCTAGGCGCGGAGGTTGACGTCGACCTGCTCGCCGGCGTGCTCGACGAATCGGTTGCCGTTCTGCTCGAGCACCTCGAAGCTGGCGTGCGCGCGCTGGTGGTGGAGGAGCGGTCTGCGGCCCTCACGTTCCGGCATGAGCTCGTGCGCGAGGCGCTCGTCGCGGGTACGACCGCGGCGCGGCGCGCCTTCGTGCATCGCGAGGCGGCGCGTGTCCTGCGGGGCCGGCCCGGCCATGACCCGATGGAGGTGGCCTGGCATGCGAGGCTCGGCGGTGACACCGCCACTGCGGTCACCGCGCTCGTCGACGCCGCCGCGACCGCGAGCAGCCGCTACGACACGGCGCTCGCCGAGACGCTCCTGACGGATGCGATCGATCTCGACGACACCGTCGCGGCGCGCGTCGCCCGGGCGCGCGTCCGGATCGCGCGGTTCGATCTCGATCGCGCCGAGCTCGACGCCGTGCGCGCCCTCGAGCTGGGCGGCGGACCCGGAGCGCTCGAAGTCGCTGGTTGGGCTGCCTATTACCGGCGCGACTTCGACCTGGCCCGGCAGCGTGCCGAGGAGGCGGCCGAGCTGACCGACGATCCCGGCGTCCGGGCGAGCTGCCTGACCCTCAGCGGTCGGATCCTCCACGCGAGCGGGCACCTCGAGGAGGCCGACCTCCGGCTCACCGAGGCCGTCGAGAGCGCGCCGCCGGAGGTGCGCGGGGTGGCGCAGGTGTTCCTCGGCGGTCTGCAGGTGCACCAGGGCGCAGCCGCCGAAGGAGGGGAGCTCGTGGATCGCGCCCTGCTCGATCCCTCGCACATCGGGCACCCCTTCGCCGTTCACCACGGCCACCTCTTCCGGGTGCTCGCGCTCGGGATGCGGGGCCGGCCGCTCGACGCG
>JBEEGB010000130.1:0-5187 GCA_041166585.1 Acidimicrobiaceae bacterium | reverse complement strand
TTCGGGCTCGAGCTGAACGGCGTGCCCATCTTCTGTCGCGGTGCCTGCTGGGTACCCGTCGACCCGATCGCCCTCGCCGCGGCACCCGCCGCACAGCGCGAGGCGCTCGTCCAGATGCGCGATGCCGGCATGAACATGGTGCGGGTGGGCGGGACGATGGTCTACGAGGACGACGTGTTCTACGAGACGTGCGACGAGCTGGGCATCCTCGTGTGGCAGGACGCGATGTTCGCCAACATGGACCCGCCTGACGACGAGCCGTTCCTATCGTCGGTCGAGCTCGAGATCGCCCAGCTCCTACGCCGGCTGGGCGCGAGGCCGTCGCTCGCCGTGTTCTGCGGCGGAAGCGAGATCGAACAGCAGGCGTCGATGCTCGGCCTGCCCGAGGACAAGCGGGCGATCCCGCTTCTCACCACCACGTTCCCGGCGCTGCGAGACCGCTACGCCCCTGGTGTTCCCTACGTCAGCTCGACGCCGACGGGCGGTGGCCTGCCGATCCACACGGACACGGGGATCAGCCACTACTTCGGGGTCGGCGCGTACCAACGCCCGCTCGACGATGCTCGAAGGGCCGAGGTGCGCTTTGCCGCAGAGTGCCTCGCGTTCGCCAACGTCCCTGAGCCGGACACGGTCGACGACGCGTTCGGCGTCGCGGCGGGCCCTGGACACGACCCTGAGTGGAAGCGTCGAGTCCCCCGCGACAACGGCACCGGCTGGGACTTCGAGGATGTGCGCGACCACTACGTCGCGGCGCTGTTCGGGGTCGAGCCGAGAGTGGTCCGGTACGCCGATCCCGAGCGGTACCTCGACCTCGGGCGCGCCGCCGTCGCCGAGGTGATGACCGCGACGTTCGCCGAGTGGCGACGACCGGGGTCGCCGTGCGACGGGGCACTCGTGTGGTGGCAGCGCGACCTCTGGGATGGCGCGGGCTGGGGGCTCGTCGACGCTCGTGGCGTCCCGAAGTCAGCATGGTGGGCGCTCCGTCGAGCACTGGCGCCGGTCGCGGTGCTCGTCACCGACGAGGGCCTCAACGGCCTCGACGTCCACGTGTTCAACGACCGAGCCGAACCGCTGGCCGCCATCCTCCGGGTGGAGCTGTTCGGGCGGGGCGAGCTGCTGCTCGAGCGGACGGAGACCAAGGTCGACGTCAGCGGCCGGGCCGCCACGACCGTCCGCGGAGACTCGCTCTTCGACGGCTTCCGCGATCTCACCTGGGCCTACCGGTTCGGCCCGTCCAACCACGACGTGGTGGCCGTCACCCTGCTCGGGACCGACGGGAGCGTGCTCGGAGAGGCAGTCCACCTGCCCCTCGGGTGGGGCCGCCCGGTGGAGGCGGACCTCGGCCTGCGCGCCACGCTCGAGCGAAGTGGCGACACCTGGGGGCTTACCGTCGGATCCCGGCGCTTTGCGCAGTCGGTCCGGGTCGAGTCGCCCCGCCACAACGCGAGCGACAGCTGGTTCCACCTCCCGCCAGGGAGCGAGCGCACCATCGTCTTCGACCCGCATGGTCCCGATCAGCCGGCCCCGAAGGGCACCGTGCGCGCTCTGAACTCTGCGCTCGTCGTCCACTTCGACGGGGACCAGTGAGCGAGCCGACCCCGTTCTGGTTCGGTCCCGAGGACCGAAGGCTGTTCGGCTGGTTGCACGCGCCTGCCGGCGGGGTTCATGCCGGTGTCGTGCTCTGCCCTCCGCTCGGCTACGAGTACGTGTGCGCTTACCGCACCTATGTGCTGCTCGCCCGCCGCCTCACCGATGCCGGGTTCGCGGTGCTGCGCTTCGACTACGACGGCACGGGCGATTCCGTCGGCGACGATCAAGACCCGGCGCGTGTGGACGCGTGGTTGGCCAGCATCCGGGCCGCGGTCGAGGAGATGCGAGGACGCGGCGTCGATGAGCTCGCCCTCGTCGGCATGCGCGCGGGTGCGCTGCTCGCGGCGGTCGCGGCGGAGACCTGCGAGGTCTCGGACCTCGTCCTCTGGGACCCGGCCACCTCCGGACGCAGCTACCTCCGCGAGATGCAGATGCTGCACATGGTGGGAGTCGGCGTCGACGACCAGGCTCGACCCGAGGGCGAGATCGAGGTGGCCGGCATCGTGTTCCGCGCCGGGACGACGTCCGATCTCCGTGGGCTCGACCTGGCAAAGCTCAAACGCCTCCAAGCCGACAACGTCCTCGTGCTCTCGCGTCCCGAGCGGACCGTCCCCAAATCAGTCGCGGAGAAGCTCGACGAGCTGGCGACCACGACTTGGATCGACGCAGTCGGGCAAGAACAGGTGGTGGACGTCGTCTCCGTGCAAACCGTGGTGCCCGACCGGTCGGTGAACGACATCGTGTCGTGGTTGGAGCAGCGCCACCCGGCTGCGGCGGGGATGCTCGCCGATGCTCCGTTCGTCACGTCCGCGGTCGTCGGTCATGCACCAACAGGCGAAGCGATCGTCGAGCGCCCGGTGCGCCTCGGCCCGCTCGGCCTGTTCGCCATCACCACGGAGCCCGAAGGCGCGCCGCCGACCCCATGGCTCGTCGGCCTGAACAACGCGACCGACCATCACATCGGCCCCAACCGCATGTGGGTCGACCTCGGGCGGCGGTGGGCGGGCATCGGTCACCGCAGCGTGCGCCTCGACCTGAGCGGCATCGGCGACAGCCCGGCGCGGCCGGGGCAGGCGGAAAATCGCTCCTACGCCCCCGAAGCGTTCGACGACGTGGTCGAGGCGCTCAAGGCGCTCAGCCCGGACGACCCGCACGATGCGGTGCTCACCGGGCTCTGCTCCGGCGGCTACCTCGCCGTCGACGTCGGCGCGATCTTCGGTGTGCGGATGATCTGCGCGGTCAACCCCGATCTGCGCTACAAGCCCGACGACGTCCTGGTCGGATCGGGCGACAGCAAGAACACGCGGACCGCACCGCCCACCCGTCGCCTGGTGCGACCGCTCTCCGGCTCCCATCTCGCCGACCGCATCGGGCACTGGCTCCCTCCCAAGGTCTGGTTCGCACTCGACCGCCTCGGCCTGCACAACACCCCGGCGAAGGGGCTCGAGGTGTTGGTCGCGAAGGGCACGTATGTCCTGTTGGTCTATGGCGACGACCACACGTATCCTCGCCTGCGAGACCGTTCCGCGACGGTCCTCAACCAGCTCGAGTCATCTCCGCACTTCGAGATCGCTCACGTCCCAGGCATGGACCACGCCCTGATGATCTCTCGCCACCGGGACCGGCTCGCGGACCTGCTCACCGACCGACTGCTGGGGTTGGCCAACTGATGCGCAGCTCCCTGCAGCAAGCGTGGTCGGTGCTCGACCGCGGTCAGAAGCGCGCCTTCAAGCGGCTGTTCTCGCTGAGCGCGATGAACGCTGTCCTCGAGGTCGCCGGCGCGGGGCTCATCTTCGCCCTCGTCGGCAACCTCCAGGGCGACGGCAAGGCAGACGACCCGTTGAGTCGTGGGCTGTCGAACCTGTTCCCCGACCTGTCCGCCCGGCAGCTCAGCTTCCTCCTGTGCGGCCTCGCCGCCCTCTTCTACGTGGTCAAGAGCATGTCTGGCGTCGCGGAGACGGTGTACCGCAACCGGCGCCTCAACGAAGGCGGGGCGCGGCTGAGCGTCGAGATGCTTCGCCGGTACCTGGCCGCGCCGCTGACGTACCACCACACCCATCCGTCCAGCGACCTGATCCGCACGTCCTTCTACTCGACCGACCTCTTGTTCAGGTACACGGTCAACGCCGGCTCGGTCCTCGTCGCCGAGTCGATGACGACGCTCACGCTCCTGGTCGTGCTGCTCGTGGCTGCCCCCCTGATCACCCCGCTCGTGCTGATCACGATGGGTGGCGTCACCGTCATCGCCTACCGGACGTTCCGGCGCAAGGTGCGGGCGTGGGGCGAGGAGGTGCAGGTCGAGTACGGGCAGTCGATGGGGCTCATCGGTGAGGCGATCCGCGGCTATCGCGACATCCGCCTGCTCGAGGCGGACGAGCACTTCATCGACAAGTACGGCTCGTCGCGCGTCCGGCTCGGTCGCGGATGGTCGCTGGCGGACGCGGCGTCGCAGTCGTCGCGCTACTTGCTGGAGACGGTCTTCGTGTTGAGCGTCGTGGTGCTCGTGACCGTGCTCCTCCTCGTGCAGGGTGACTCCCAAGGCACGACCGCCCTGCTGGCCCTGTACGGGTACGCCGGGTTCCGCATCCTGCCGTCGGCCAACCGCGCGCTGCAGGCGGTCGGGTACATCACCCACGCGGCTCCCAGCGTGGAGATCGTCCTCGAAGAGCGGGCCTACCTCACCTCCTTGGAGGATTCCGGACCGACCGAGGCGGCCGGCGAGCGCCCGCTCTCACTGCGCGACGGGATCGAGTTCAGCAGCGTTCGCTTCAGCTTCCCCGGCTCGCACAACGAGGCGCTCCGCGGCATCAACCTGCACATCGGGCGGGGTGAGAGCGTCGGGATCGTCGGGCCGTCCGGCGCCGGCAAGAGCACGCTCGTCGACGTGCTCGTCGGGCTGCTTCCTCCGGACGGTGGCCAGATCCTCGTGGACGGTCAGGACGTCACCCACCGCCAGCATGAGTGGCACTCGATGTTGGGCTACGTCAGCCAGTCGACGTTCCTGCTCGACGCGAGCTTGCTGGAGAACATCGCGTTCGGCGTGACACCCGACGAGATCAACAGCGACCTGGCGGGTCGGGCGATCGCGCTCGCGCAGCTCGAAGACTTCGTCGCCTCGCTACCGAACGGGGTCGACACGAACGTGGGCGAGAACGGTGTGCGCCTCTCGGGTGGCCAGCGCCAACGCATCGCGATCGCCCGGGCGCTGTACCGCAGCCCGCAGCTGCTCGTCTTCGACGAGGCAACGTCTGCGCTCGACAACGCGACCGAGGCTGAGCTCACCGCGGCCATCGACTCGCTCGCCGGCGAGCGGACGCTGGTGATCATCGCCCACCGCCTCACGACAGTGCGGTCCTGCGATCGGATCTTCCTGCTCAAGGACGGGCTCGTCGCCGACTCGGGCACCTACGACGAGCTGCTCAACCGAAGCGCAGAGTTCCGACGCCTCTCGCTCGTGAACGCGGGCGAGACTGCGCCGTGACCGAGGCAGGCCTCACCATCGTGGTCCCGACCTACCAGCGACGCGAGCGGGTCATGGGCCTGGTGGAATCGCTGGCCCCTGAGCTCACCTCGCTGCCTGGTTGCGAGGTCGTCGTC
>JBEEGB010000129.1:0-2677 GCA_041166585.1 Acidimicrobiaceae bacterium | reverse complement strand
GAGACGCGCCAGCCGTCGTGTTCGGCTCCGATGAGCTGGTCGTCGGGGACGAACACGTCGGTGAAGAACACCTCGTTGAACTCGGCCTCGCCGGTGGCCTGCACGAGCGGCCGCACCTCGACGCCCGGCGAGCGCATGTCGATGACGAGCATCGAGATGCCCTTGTGCTTTGGCGCCGCAGGGTCGGTCCGCGCCAGGCACATGCCCCAGTCGGCGAACTGCGCGTACGACGTCCACACCTTCTGGCCGTTCACCCGCCAGCCCCCTGCGCTGTCGTCGCGCTCGGCGCGCGTGCTCACGGATGCGAGGTCGCTGCCGGCTTGAGGTTCGCTGAACAGCTGGCACCAGAGCTCATCGGCGCGCAGGATCTTCGGCAGCCACCGTGCCCGCTGCTCGTCCGTGGCATGCGCCAAGAGCGTCGGGCCGACGAGGTTGATGCCGATGCGACCGACCAGCTCGGGAGCCCGCGCCCGCGCCAGCTCTTCTTGCGCGATGTAGTGGTCCAAGGGGCCGGCGCCACGTCCGCCGTACGCCTCGGGCCACGTGACGCCCACGAGCTGGGCGTCGGCCAGCTGGCGCTGCCACGTGCGGAGGTAGGCGACCTCCTCGGCCAGATCGTCGAAGCGGGGCGGGTCGCCCTTGCCGTACTCCCACGGCAGGTTGGCCTGCAGCCATCCACGGCACTCAGCGCGGAACGCCTCCTGCGCGGCGGTGGGGGTCAGATCCATGGTCCTGCAATACTGACACGCACGTCAGGAACGCTGAGAAGGCGGGTGCCGGGTGGACTTCGAGCTGAACGAGGATCAGCAGGCGTTGCGGGCCGCGGCCCGCGAGCTGCTCGACGACCGTTCCTCCTCGGTCCAGGTCCGCGCTGTCGTCGACGCTCCGGCGCCGGGCGGGATCGACGCGAAGCTGTGGGCGGCGATGGTCGACCAGGGTTGGACCGCCATCGCGGTTCCTGAGGCGCTCGGCGGTGTCGGCCTCGGCTGGGTCGAGGTCGCCGTGCTGCTCGAGGAGGTCGGGGCTCACCTCGCCCCGGCACCGATCCTCCAGCAGGTCATCGCGCTCGACGCCCTGGCCGACGACGAGCTCGCCGCGGGGTTGCTGGCGGGCGACGTGGTCGCGGCGGTCGCGTGGTCAGGTCGCCGGGAGGTCGTCACGTACGCCCCGGTCGCTGCGGTCGTGGTGGCGGTGGACGGGGATGAGCTCATCGCCGGCACCGTCCATGACGTCGTGGCCGAGCCGGCGATGGACCGCACCCGGTCTGTGGGGTGGTTCGACCCGAAGCAGGTCGCTGATCGCCGTGTGCTCGGTGGAGCGGACGCGGTGCGCCGGCACCTCGATCTCGGCGCCACCGCGCACGCCGCCGAGCTGCTCGGGGCGAGCCAGCACATGCTCGACGAGTCGGTGGCGTACGCGAAGGACCGCGTGCAGTTCGACAAGCCCATCGGCAGCTTCCAGGCGGTGAAGCACCGGTTGGCCGACATGCTCGTGGACGTCGAGGGGATGCGCTCGGCGGTGTACTACGCGGCCTGGTGCCTCGCCGCTGACCACCCGGACGGGTCGGTCGCAGCGTCGACGGCGAAGGCGTGGTGCTCCGATGCGTCGAAGCGGGTGATGGGGTCGGCCCTCCAGGTGCACGGCGGCATCGGCTTCACCTGGGAGCACGACACGCACCTCTACCTCAAGCGCGCACAGCTCGATCAGGTCGCGTTCGGTGACGCGACCTTCCACCGCACCCGCCTCGCCGCCCTCCTCCGTCCCAAGGTCGAAGCCGGCGAATCCGTCCTCTAGCCCCCCAAGCCCTTCATTCTGGCGTCAATGGCGTCTGGATAGAAGACGTGGTTGACGCCAGAATGGAATTGCGGAGGGCGGCGCGGTCGGGTTTGCCGGCGGCGAGGAGGGGGAGGGCGGCGACGACGACGACGCGCTCGGGGGTCTTGTAGCGGGCGGTGCCCTGGGCGGCGAACCACGAGCGGCACGCCTCGAGGTCGAACGGTCCGTCGGTGACGACGAACGCCACGACGCGCTCACCGAGCCGAGCGTCGGGCTCGCCGACCGCGACCGCTTGGCGCACCGCGGGATGGGCCTCGAGCACCGACTCGACCTCGGCGGCGGCGATGTTCTCGCCGCCGCGGATGATGATGTCCTTGATGCGACCGACGATCGTCAGCCAACCGGCGCCGTCGATCGTGGCGAGGTCGCCCGTTCGGAACCAGCCGTCGTTGGTGAACGCGTCCACGTTGGCGGCGGGGTCGGTGTAGCCCGAGAACAGCTCGGGGCCGCGCACCTGCAGCTCGCCGGTCGTCGCGTCGAGGCGCAGCTCGACCGTCCCCGTCGGACGTCCGTCCGTGTCCCGGGCGCGCGCCGGATCGTCGCCCGGCTGGCTCGTCGTGATCGTCGGCGCCTCGGTCGACCCGTACGTCCGCTTCACCACGCACCCGAGCCGGGCGGCGGCCTCGTCGACGAACGCGGGCGTGACCCCTGCACCCCCCGAAGACCCGAGCCGCAGCGTCTCGACACGTTCGGGCCGGAAGCCGGGAGCATCCATCAACGACACGAAGAACGTCGGAGGTCCGATCATGAACGTGATCCGCTCGCGCTCGATCAGCGTGAGCGCCTCCTCCGGGTCCCATCGCGCCATGAGGACCGACTTCATCGGCACGACGCCAGGGAG
>JBEEGB010000128.1:0-3090 GCA_041166585.1 Acidimicrobiaceae bacterium | reverse complement strand
GCCCTCAAGCGGCCCGACGAGATCGCCCGCCTGCGCGGCATCCCGGCCGAGGAGTTCGTGCCCAAGGGCCTGCTCGAGGCCTACAACGCGTCCCAGCGCGGCCCCGTGAAGTTCGACGAGGTCCGCTAGCGATGGCTGAGCTCACCGTGACGCAGACGAAGTCCGCCATCGGCTCGAAGCCGAAGCAGCGGGGCACGTTGCGCGCCCTCGGCCTCGGCCGCATCGGCAAGACCAACACCTTGCCCGACCGTCCCGAGATCCGCGGGATGATCGCCAAGGTCCCTCACTTGATCAAGGTCGAGGAGAGCACGACATGAAGGTCCACGATCTGGCCCCGGCTCCGGGGTCGAACAAGGCCCGCAGGCGGGTCGGCCGCGGCACCGCGGGCAAGGGCGGCAAGACCGCCGGCCGTGGCACCAAGGGCCAAGGCGCCCGCGGACAGGTCCCCGCCAACTTCGAGGGCGGGCAGATGCCCCTGCACATGCGGGTGCCCAAGCTCAAGGGTTTCAAGAACCCCTTCCGCGTCGAGTACCAGGCCATCAACCTCGACACCGTCGAGGGTTGCGGGCTCGACGAGATCTCTCCGGCAGCGCTGCACGCCCACGGGCTGGCCCACAAGGGCGCCCTCATCAAGATCCTCGGCCGGGGACAGCTCACCCGCGCGGTCACCGTGCGGGCCCATGGGTTTTCGAAGGCCGCGCAGGGCGCCATCACCGCAGCAGGGGGTACGGTGGAGACCCTGCCAATGCCCTTCGGCAACGGCCGCCCGCCCGCAAAAGGCAACGCTCATACCAACCGCTAGGGCTCCGGCCCCGCCAGCACACGTCCCGAACGGAGCTGACCCGTGCTCGCCAGCCTGAAGAACGTGTTCAAGGTTCCGGACCTCCGGAACAAGGTGCTGTTCACGCTGCTGATGCTCGCGCTCTACCGGCTCGGGTCTCACATCCCCGTGCCCGGCATCGACCTCGGCGCGGTCAAGCAGCTGCAGGACGAGGCCAAGAACGGCGGTGTGCTGAGCTTCCTCCAGCTGTTCTCGGGAGGTGCGCTCACCCAGTTCGCTGTGTTCGCGCTCGGGATCATGCCGTACATCACCAGCTCGATCATCATGCAGATCCTGTCGGTGGTGATCCCGAAGCTGGAGCAGTGGCAGCAGCAGGGGGCGGTCGGGCAGCGCAAGATCACGCAGTGGACCCGCTACCTCACGATCGGCATCGCCCTCGTGCAGTCGGCTGGCCTCTCGTACCTGTTCCACAACGGCGGCGGCGGCTTCGGCCGGGTCCAGAACACCACAGGGCTCGACCTCTTCGGAGGTGCCTCGAACTACAACTTCGGCCGCGTGGCGCTCGTCGTCGTGACCCTCGTGGCCGGCACGGCGCTGCTGATGTGGATGGGCGAGCTGATCACCCAGCGCGGCATCGGCAACGGCATGTCGCTGCTCATCTTCGCCTCCGTCGTGTCGACGCTGCCGGCGAGCGGTGGGCAGATCAAGGCCGAGAAGGGCACGGGCTGGCTCATCATCATGCTGGGCGTCGGCGTGGCGATCCTCGTCGGCATCGTGTTCGTCGAACAGGGTCAACGCCGAATACCGGTGCAGTTCGCGAAGCGCGTCGTGGGCCGGCGCATGTACGGCGGGCAGAGCACCTACATCCCGCTCAAGGTCAACCAGGCGGGCGTGATCCCGATCATCTTCGCCAGCTCAGTCCTCTACCTGCCGGTGCTCGCGGGCAACGTCCTCCCTGCTGACGGCTGGGGCAAGTCGGTACAGGGGTTCATCAACGACTACGTCATCGCGCAGGACAACCCGGTCCACATCGTGCTGTACGGACTCTTGATCATCGGTTTCACGTACTTCTACACGTTGATCAGCTTCGACCCCCATCAACAGGCCGACACCATCCGCAAGCAGGGTGGCTTCATCCCGGGCATCCGACCGGGGCCCCAGACCGAGCGCTACCTCGGCAAGATCGTCTCGCGCATCACCCTTCCTGGCGCCCTGTTCATCACGGCCATCGCGCTGTTCCCTGCCGTCATGCTGGCGGTGGCGAACATCCAGAACTTCCCCTTCGCGGGCACCACGGTGCTCATCGCGGTGGGCGTCGCGCTCGAGACCATGAAGCAGATCGACAGCCAGCTGATGATGCGCAACTACGAGGGCTTCCTCAAGTAGCAGTGAGGGGCGCAACGTGATCCCCGGTGTCCGGCTGGTGATCCTCGGTCGGCAGGGCGCCGGGAAGGGGACGCAGTGCACGCGGCTTGCGCGCCACTACGTCGTGCCTCACATCTCGACGGGCGACATGCTCAGGGCGGCCCGCAACCAGGGCACCGACTTCGGGAAGAAGGCGGACGAGTACATGCGCGCCGGCGAGCTGCTCCCGGACGACGTCATCATCGGCATCGTGGGGGAGCGCCTCGACCGCGACGACACCCGCAAGCGCGGCTACATCCTCGACGGGTTCCCGCGCACGGTCGGCCAGGCGAGGGCGCTGGCCGACCTCACCGCCGAGCTCCCGCTCGACGTCGCCATCGACCTCGAGGCACCGGAGGAGGTCGTGCTGGCCCGCATCTCCAACCGGCGGGTGTGCGTCGACTGCGGCACCAACTTCTCCGTGCAGAGCCCGCCCCGCTACGACTGGACGTGCGACGTGTGCGGCGGCGAGGTGGTGCAGCGCGACGACGACACGCCCGAAGCCGTGCGCAAGCGCCTCAACCTCTACAACCAGGAGACCGAGCCGCTCATCGCGTGGTACCTCGGCCACGACCTGCTGACCACGGTGGACGGGCTCGGCTCGGCCGACGCGGTCACCGTCCGGCTCGTTCGGGCCATTGACAACCGCACCGGACGGGGAGCAATCCTTCCGTGATGCTCTCGACGTCCACGATCAAGAAGTCGAAGGACCAGCTGGCCACGATGCGTCGCGCCGGGCGGGTGGTGGCGGAGATGCACGCCGATGTGCGCGCCGCGATCCGGCCTGGCATCACCACCGCCGAGCTCGACCAGGTGGCGCGGGCCGTGCTCGAGCGTCGGGGCGCGCAGTCGAACTTCCTCGGCTACCACGGCTTCCCCGCGGTGATCTGCACGTCGCCGAACGA
>JBEEGB010000127.1:0-3629 GCA_041166585.1 Acidimicrobiaceae bacterium | reverse complement strand
GTCGTGGTCGAGGTGGTGGGGGCGGACGCGATCGGGGCGGGCGCGTCCTCGATGAAGCCGTCGGCCCTCGGCCCCCCGGCGGGATAGCGGCGGGGCAGCAGGTCGTAGCCCTGGCGGGCGTTCTTCTTCGCCTTGTCGGCGAAGGTCTGGATCGGCGCGGGCTCGGCGAACTCGGTCACCGGCACGCCGTCGAGCGCGCGCTTCATGTAGCGCTGCCACGTCGCGGCGGGCACCGTGCCGCCCGTGATCTCCCCTCGCACGCCACCGATGTTGCGCAGCCCGCAGTCACGGTCAGGGCTGCTCGCCCCGCAGCTCAGGTGCCCGAGCCACACGGCGGTGGACAGCGTCGGCGTGTAGCCGACGAACCATGCGTTGGCTGCGTCCTCCGCGGTCCCCGTCTTGCCGGCGGCAGGGCGATCGATGCCCTTGCCGTGGGCCGTGCCGTCGGTGAGGACACCACGCAACACGTCGGTCACGTTGTCGGCGACCGTGTCGGAGATCACCTGCGGCGCGTGGTCGACGCTGGCGGTGTTGTCGATGAGCACCTTGCCGTCCGCATCCAGCACCCGCAGCACGGGGGTCGGCTGCGCGTGCTTGCCGTGATCGGCGAACACGCCGAACGCCGACGCCATGTTGAGCGGGCTCACGTCGAGCACGCCGAGGCCGACGCTCGCGCCGTACTTCGAGGGGTCGAACGCCGGCGTCGGGATCCCGAGCCTGGCCGTCATCGCCATCACCTGGTCGACCCCGACCGCCGGGTCGAGGATGAGCCGGCAGTACACCCCGTTCACCGAGCTCCACGTGGCATGGCGCAGGTCGAGGCTCCCGTAGCTCGCGCCGCCGTAGTTGTTGATCACGCCGCCGTCGGGCGTCTTGCACGGCGCGCCGGAGTACACCTTCGTGGGCGGGATCCCGGAGGCGAACGCGGTGGCGAGCACGAACGGCTTGAACGAGGAGCCGGGCTGGTGCCCGCTGGTCGCGGTGTTGAACTGGGACTGGCCGTAGTAGTCGCGGCCGCCGACCATCGCCTTCACGTAGCCGGTCGGCGGCTCGACGGAGACCAGCGCCATCTGCACGTCCGGGTCCTCGCCGTCCACGACCTTCGACACCTCCTCCTGCGCCGCGGCCTGAGCCGTCGGGTCGAGGGTGGTCTCCACCCGCAGGCCGCCCTTGTCGAGCGCCGGACACACTTGATCGGTCTGGCAACCGGGCAGGTGCGACTCGAGCCAGCTCCGCACGTAGTCGGTGAACCACGGCTGGATGCTCACCTGCTGCTGCGGCGGGTAGACGACGGTCGCCACCGGCGGGGCATCGCCAGCGGCAGCCAGCCAGAGGTGCTGGGCGAGCGCGGCGTAGTGCGTCGCCGCGTCGATGCGACCTTGGTCGAGCATCTCGTTGAGCACCAGCACCCTGCGCTGCTCGGCCAGCCCCGGCGCGACGCGAGGGTCATAGCGGCTGGGTGATGGGATGACCCCGGCGAGCAGCGCGGACTCCGACAGGGTGAGATCCTTCACCGCCTTGTGGAAGAACGTGTCCGCTGCCGCGCCGACGCCATAGGCGCCACCGCCGAAGTAGATGGTGGACAGGTACTTGAAGAGGATCTCGTCCTTGCCCATCTGGCGGTCGAGCTGGCTGGCGAGGATCGCTTCGTGGATCTTGCGGCTCAACGTCCGGTCGCCGGTCGTGAACGCGTTCTTCACGTACTGCTGGGTGATGGTCGACCCGCCCTGCACGACCGATCCGCTCTGCACGTTCGCCCACAGCGCTCGCACAGTGGCACCGACGTCGATGCCGCCGTGGTCGTAGAACCCGCGGTCCTCCGCGGCGACGACCGCGTCCTTCAACACCTTCGGGACGTCAGCCTGGGCGACGGGGATGCTGGTCTCGAACTGGCGCCACAGCGCGATCTCGTTGCCGGCCGAATCGAGCACATGGGTGGCCCTGGCCTCGAAGCCCTGCCGCGGCGCGGGGAGGGTGGCCGGCAGGGGCACGAACACCAGGGTCCCCAGGAGCACGCACGCGGAGAGCACGGGCGTGACCACGGTGAGCAGCACCAGCCCACCCGCGTAGTTCAGCACCCGGCGCACAGACGAACGTTTCCACGTCCGAGCCTTCTCAACCTTGTCGCGGCGAGCGCTTCCCCAGGTTCTCGGCCCGATCGTGGAGCCGTTCGAGGCGGTGATCCCAGCGATCGCCCACCGCCGCCATCCACCGTGCGGCGTCGTCGAGGGCCTCGGTCCGCAGCACGAACCGGACGTCTCGGCCCGACTTGGCGCTGGTCACGAGGCCGGCGGTCCGCAGCGCATCGAGGTGCTTGGCCACCGCTTGACGGGTCACCGGGAGCCTGGCCGCCACCTCGGTGGCGGTGAGGGGACCGTGATCGCCGACGATGCTCAACACGTTGCGTCGCGTTGGGTCGGCCAGCGCGCCGAACACGGCGCCGGCCTGCTCCTCTCTACGCAAACGCGGATTGGCGGGTGAGGCAGCGGAGCTCGAGGTCGAGCAGCCGCCCGTGCCACTCGGGCACCGGGGCCGTCTCGGTGACGGTCACCCGTGCACCCGCGCCGTCCTCGGCCTCTTCGACCGTGATCGCCACCCGCGAAGGGTCGTCGTCGTCGCTCCACCACACGAAACCGAGCCGCTGCCCCTCGACCACCTCCTCCATCACCCGGTGGCGCTCCGCGCCTTCGGGATCCTCGAGCCACTCCGCCAGCTCATCCGGGTCGGTCAGCAGCTCCCACGCCTCGTCGGTGGACACCGGGAGCACAACGGTTCGGGTGACGTGCACGGACTCGACGATACACGCAACCACGTAGTTGCGCATGCCGCGCCTATGTGCAACTCTCTGATTGCACATCTGACGAGGAGGGCCCAGCATGTTGATCCCAACGGTGATCGAGCAGACGAACCGGGGCGAGCGGGCCTATGACCTCTACTCGCGGCTGCTGAAGGACCGCATCGTGTTCTTCGGCACGCAGCTCGACGAGGCGGTGGCGAACATCATCACCGCGCAGCTGCTGCACCTCGAGGCCGAGGACCCCGACCGGGACGTCCACCTCTACATCAACTCCCCCGGCGGAGACATGACGGGGCTCATGGCCATCTACGACACGATGCAGTTCATCCGGTGCCCGGTGAGCACGATCTGCGTCGGCCAGGCGGCGTCAGCTGCAGCGGTGCTCCTCGCGGCCGGCTCGACCGGGAAGCGGTTCGCGCTGCCCAACGCCCGCGTGCTCATCCACCAACCGCACGGGGGCGCGCAGGGCCAGACGACCGACATCGAGCTCGCCGCGAAGGAGATGTCGTACATGCGTCACCGCATGAACGAGATCCTCGCCGAACACACCGGACAGACCCTCGACCGCATCGTCAAGGACACCGACCGCGACTACATCCTCCGCGGCGACGAAGCCGTCGCCTACGGGTTGATCGACGCTGTCCTGTCCAAGCGCGAGCTGCGCGAGGTCACCGCCATCACGGCTTGAACTCGTTCCCGTTCACCTCGTCCTGCAGGGTGACGTGGACCCACCCGTCCTCGATGCGCACGGTGTGCACGGGGAGGCGGACCACGTCGTTCGTCGGCATGGCGCCGTCCGTCAACGAGAAGCACCAGAGGTGGTTGCCGCACA
>JBEEGB010000126.1:0-3232 GCA_041166585.1 Acidimicrobiaceae bacterium | reverse complement strand
CGATGACGCCGTCGAGCATGATCGCCCTCGCGGCCGTCGGGAAGAGCTCCGCGTAGCGGAGGCCGAGCAACGTGCCGTAGGAGAACCCGGCGAAGCTGATCGTGTCCTCGCCGAGCGCGCGGCGGATGGAATCGATGTCACGCACGGCGTCGTCGGTCCCGACGTGAGGCAGCAGCTCGCCGGCCTTGTCCGCGCAACCCGCGGCGATCGCCTGCGCGACGCGGTCGAGCTCGGCTTGCTCCTCCGGTGTGTCGGGTGTCGAATCCGCGTGGCGGAACGCCGCGACGAGGTCGTCGGCCGCGCACGGGACCTCGTTGCTCTTGCCGACGCCCCGAGGATCGAACCCGACGATGTCGAACCGGTCTCGCACCTCGTTCGGGAACGCACTCAGCTCGCGCTGCACGACGACGAGACCCGATGCGCCGGGGCCTCCGGGGTTCACCAGCAGCGCGCCGATCCGGTGGGCGCTGTCGCGGGCGACAGCCCGGTTGATCGCGAGGTCGATCGTCGGTCCCGTCGGATCGCTGTAGTCGAGGGGGACGGTGAGCGTGGCGCACTCGATGTTCCTGCCGCAGCTCTGGAAGTCGAGCGGCTGGGGAGCGAACGTCGTCGAAGCAGACGACGTGCCGGCGGTGGGCGGGATGGTCGTGGCCGTCCGCGGCCGTGTGCTCGACGGGGACGTGCTCGCCCCCTTGTCGGGGCCGCCGGAGCAACCCACCGCGAGCACGACCGCGAAGAAGCAGGCAGCAGCTCGGCGGGGCACGACCCCGATCGTAGGAGCGCGCGGCCCCGTCCCAGCGTCACGTCACCGTGACGCGAAGTGACTAGTTCGAAAAGGTCGAATCTCGGAGCTCGCTGCCGATAGAGGAGACGTGAGATGGCGACGAGAGACGACCTCGCGCTCGATGGTCCGTCTGTTCGCGCCCCACGCGGCCATCAGCCTCGTCCCTGTCCTGCTGCTCGGAGGCGCGCTCGCCTACAGCTATCGCTCGGAGGCGCAGGACCGAGGCCTCTCTGCCGGCCGTGCCCAGGCGACGCTGGTGGCGCAGACCGCGGTCGAGCCCTTGCTCCTCAGCGGGCGCCCGTTGAGCGAAGGGCTCACACCGGAGGAGACGGCGGACCTGAAGCGGCTGGTGGCGCGGGCGATCGCCGACCGGCACCTGCTGCGGCTTCGACTCCGTGGTCTCAACGGCTTCGTCGTGTTCAGCGACGACGGGTCCGGGATGAACGAGGTTCCCGAGGACGAGGCGCTCGACGCAGCCAAGGGCGAGGTCGTGAGCCTGCTGACGCGCCTGAACCGCGACTCGAACGACGTCGGCCCCTCCGGGAAGGATGCGGTCGAGGTCTACATGCCCCTCGAAGCCGGCTCACCGCTCCAGACGGTTGGTGTGCTCGAGGTCTACGTGCCGTACGCGACGATCGACCGCGAGGTGACGGCGGGGCTCAACACGCTGTACCGGAACCTCGGCGTCGGCCTGGCCGTGCTCTACGTCGCGCTGTTCGTCATCTCCGCTTCCGTCAGCCGCCGGCTGCGCCAGCAGGTGGCCCTCAACGCGTTCCTCGCGGAGCACGACGCGCTCACCGGTCTCCCGAACCGGACGCTGTTCCACCGGCGCGCCGAAGAGGCCTTGCGGCGGGTGCAGACGCATCCACTCGCCATCGGCATCGTCGACCTCGACCGGTTCAAGGAGGTCAACGACACGCTCGGCCACCAGAACGGTGATCGCATGCTCGTCGAGCTGGCCGGACGGCTCGAAGCGCGCGCGAACGGCAAGGGGACGATCGCCCGTCTCGGTGGCGACGAGTTCGGCGTGATCCTCGTGGACGTCGAAGACCCGCGCCAGGCGTTCAGCGAGCTGCGCCGCGTGATCGAGGACGAGATCGAGGTAGCGGGACTCCCGCTCTCTGTTGAGGCGAGCATCGGCTACGTCATCGCCCCCGACGACGGCACCGAGGTGAACCAGCTCATGCAGCGCGCCGACGTCGCCATGTACGTGGCGAAGTCGAAGCAGACCGGGCTCGCTCGCTACGACGCTGCGGACGATCACTACGATGCCGCGAAGCTGAGCCTCGTCACCGAGCTGCGCCTCGCGATCCCGGACGGTCAGCTGGTCTTGCACTACCAGCCCACGGTCTCCATGACGGACGGCAGCATCGAGGGCGTCGAGGCGCTCGTGCGATGGCGTCACCCCTCGCTCGGTCTCCTCGCGCCTGCCGCGTTTCTGCCGCTGGCCGAGCAGACGGATCTCATCGAGGCGCTCACCACGTGGGTGCTCACCACCGCGTTGACCGAGGCCAAGCAGCGCGGCCTGATCAGCTCGGGGCTGAGCGTCGCCGTCAACGTCTCGGCGCGCAGCGTCGGACGCCCTGAGTTCGCCGCGTCGGTCATCGACGTCATCCAACAGGTCGACGTGCCCGCCAACCAGGTGATCATCGAGATCACCGAGACCGCACTGCTCTTCGAGCCCGAGCGTGCCGCGGCCGCGCTGGCGACGCTCGCCAAGTTCGGCGTGCGCATCAGCCTCGACGACTTCGGGCAGGGCCAGACCTCGCTCGGGTACCTGTCTGCGCTCCCGGTTCACGAGCTGAAGGTCGACAGGGGGTTCGTCACCGACATGCTCCGCAACCCCGCGCACGGCGCCATCGTCCGGTCGATCGTCGACCTCGGCCACAACCTCGGGCTGAGAGTCGTAGGCGAAGGCATCGAGACCGAGGACGCGCTCGAAGCGTTGCGGGCCGCAGGGTGTGACGTGGCGCAAGGCTTCCTGCTGGCCCGTCCCATGCCAGGGGCCGCGCTCGAGGACTGGCTCGCCGACCACCTCCGAACTTCGGAGCGAAGCGAGCGCTTTTCGCACCGTTCGCATCCAACATTCGCTGGGTAGTCGCTAGGTTGCGGCGTCATGGCAGAGCTGCAGTTCGGCGCGTTCATCCCGCAGGGTTGGAAGATGGAGCTGGCCGGCATCGCCGGTGCCGAGGCCAAGTGGCAGAAGGCGGTCGAGACCGCCGTGGTCGCGGAGGAGCTGGGCTACGACTCGGTCTGGGTCTACGACCACTTCCACAACGTGCCCGTGCCCGCCCACGAGGCGGTGTTCGAGGCGTGGACCACGCTCGCCGCGATCAGCCAGCGCACGAGCACCATCCGACTCGGTCAGATGGTGGGCTGTGCGCCGTACCGCAACCCGGGCCTGCTGGCCAAGATCACGTCGAACATCGACGTCATCTCCGGCGGCCG
>JBEEGB010000125.1:0-2636 GCA_041166585.1 Acidimicrobiaceae bacterium | reverse complement strand
CGATGTTCGCCGCCACCGTGTCGTTGAACAGGAACGTGTCCTCGAACACGATGCCGACCGCCTTGCGCAGGTTGTGAAGCTTCACGTCGCGCACGTCCACGCCGTCGAGCAGCACGCGCCCCGCGTCGACGTCGTAGAAGCGTGGGATGAGCCGCGCCACGGTGGTCTTGCCGCAGCCGGTGGGGCCGACCAGCGCAACCGACTCGCCGGGGGCGATGTCGAGGTCGAGCCCGTCGAGCACCGACCTGGCTGCTCCGCCCGGGTAGCGGAACCGCACGGCTTCGAAGCGCAGGCCCGTGCGCTCGGCGGGCAGCTTCACGGCGTGAGCCGCGTCGACCACCAGCGGCTCGGCGACGAGCACCTCGTGGACGCGCTCGGCCGAGGCGACGGCCCGCTGGGCCTGGGCGAGGATCATGCCGAGCATGCGCAACGGCCAGATCAGCATCACGACGTAGACGTCGAACGCCACCAGCGACCCGAGCGTGAGGCCGCCGTCGAGCACCTGGTGGCCGCCATAGGCAAGCGTCGCGATGAGCCCGATGTTCGGGAGCAGCTCGAGCGCAGGCAGGAACGTGGCGCGCACCCGAGTGGCGCTCATCGACTCGTCGTAGACGCCGTCGGCCTCCTCCGCGAACCGACTGGACTGCACGCCCTCGGCGCCGAACCCCTTCACGACGCGCACGCCGGACACCGTCTCCTCCACCACCGACGCCAGCTCGGCTGACTCGCGTTGGATCCCCATCACGGCTGGGTGGAGCCGGCTGCCGAACTTCTTGGCGAACACGTTGAGCAACGGGAGGCAACCGAGCGCCAGCAGCGTGAGCACGGGATCGATCGTGATGAGGATCACGGTGACGGCGAGCACCGTCACGGCGTTCGACAGCGTGAGGGGGATCATCACGAGGAAGGCCTGCACCTGGTTGAGGTCGGTGTTGGCGCGGCTCATGAGGTTCCCGGTCTGCGCCCGGTCGTGGTAGGCGAAGTGCAGGCGCTGGAGGTGGGCGAAGAGCCGGTCGCGCAGGTTGGTCTCGGCCCACCGCGCCACCTTGAACGCGAACCACCGGCGCAGGCCGGTGAAGGCACCTTGGGCCACGCCGACCGCGGCGATGATGAGCACCCAGGTCAGAAGGGCGTGACCGTCGTCGGCCTCGATGCCGTGATCGATCGCGGCCCTCACGAGCAGCGGGACGGAGACCTTCGCCGCGGTCCAGGCCAACCCGACGACCACGCCGACCGTCACCCACCACCACTGGGGCCTGATGACGTCGTACATGAGTCGCCATCCGGCACGGCTCCCGCTGACCGCGACCGGTTTGCCCCCTCCTTGACCCACGGGTCAGGAGGCTACCGGCGCCGCCCGGGCGCGGCCCAGCCCGTTTGTGCCGATCCGCGCCGCGCCGCGATCGGTACTACAGCCCGGGCCGAGATCGGCCGATACCGGGACGGGTCACCGATTTCCGATGACCGTCTGCCCCAGCGTGCCGAGGAGGTCACAGGCGAAATGCGTCTCGAAGAGCTTGTCCTCCGCATCCCAGGCGACGAGTTCCGGGTGCATTTCCACGAGCACCTCACGGTGCTGAGCGGGATCGGGATGCTGGAGCGCCAGGCCCTCGCCGACAGCCTGCTCGGAGCCCTCACCGGCGCCGCCGAGAACACGGTGCTCACCTACACCGACCGCTCCGGCCGGCCGGTCCAGATCGTGTCGAGCGGAGGCACGGCCGCGTGCACGTTCCTCGATGACTCCAGCCCGGCGCTGCCGCTCGTCGGCACGCTGGCGCCGACCGCCGATGCCCTGCGCTCGCTCCTGCAGATCCAAGCCGGCGACATCGGCCTCACGCCGAGCCGCTCGCGCGGCAACGAGAGCCCCGAGCTCGAGGAAGCCCGAGCCACGCTGGCTGAGCTGACCCAGGAGCTGCAGGCCGTCGTCGCCGACCGGCAGCGCCAGGAGCAGACCAAAGCCGAGCTCGCGGCCATCGAGTCGCAGCTCCGCCAAGCCGAAGACGGCACATCTCGGCGCCAGTACGCCAAGGTGCTCGCCGACCTCGAGCGCGTGCGGGCCGAGGCCGCCGCGCTTCAGAGCGGCAGCTCCGGCGCCGAGACCGACCGCCATCTCCTCGACTCAGCCGCTGAGGGTCGCGAGATCGCTGCCCGCTGGAAGGAGGCTGCCGACCGCGTCGCCACCCTCGAGCAGCACCTGGGCGGTGCGGACCGCCTCGACGTCGACACCGCCGCACAGGCCCGCTGGTACCCCGAGCAGGAGCCCGCCGACCTGCACCGCCTGCTCGGCGCCGTCGACGCTGCGCAGCGCGAGCGCGACCGCCTCGACATCCGGCTCCGTGAGCTCGCCGCGTCACGGTTGCCCGAACCTTCTGACCCGCGGGTGGTCGACCTCGCGACGATCGACCAGGACGAGCTGTGGGCCGCCTACCGGCTCGTCGCCCAGACCGGTGAGTCGCTCGAGCGCGAGCAGATCGCCCTCGGCGGTCTCGGCATGGACGCCGCATCGACGGGCGTCGTCGACAACATCGAGATCACGCACCAAGCCGTCGAGCTGGCCGAAGCCAAGCTCGCCCGCCGTTGGGTGCCGACGATCGCGGCCACCGCCATCGCCGCGGTCGCCAGCCTGCTCCTCGCCA
>JBEEGB010000124.1:0-3928 GCA_041166585.1 Acidimicrobiaceae bacterium | reverse complement strand
CCACGCCGAGCTCGGGCCGTCCGAGCAGGGCGGCGTCGGCGATCGGAAGCCGAACCTCATGGCCTCGCGCCGTCAGCCAGTCCACCGCTTCGATGGCGAGCTGTGCTGCCTCCTCACGTCGAAGGTGCAGGAGGAGCGCGATCGTGGCCATCAGCCGGGAGCGACCGCATGGAGGAGGAGCTCGACGTTGCCGTCGGCGCCAGTGAGGGGCGACTGCACGGACCCCATGATGGCCGCGCCGAGCGCCTCCAGCGCGCTGGCCACCTCGCCGAGCACCCGTGCGTGGATCTCCGGGTCCCTGATCACGCCCTTGCCCCGTGCCGCCTCCTCCCGGCCCGCCTCGAACTGCGGCTTCACCAGCAGCACCAGATCGGCGCCCGGCGCGGCGCATGCGAGCAAGGCGGGCGCAACCGTCCGCAGTGAGATGAACGACAGGTCAGCGACGACGATGTCGACGGGCCCGTCGATGCCGTCCGCGTCGAGCGTGCGGATGTTCGTCCGCTCGCGGACCACGACGCGGGGATCCGTGCGAAGGCGCTCGTGCAGCTGGCCGTACCCGACGTCGACGGCCACCACCTCGCGCGCCCCTCGTTGCAACAGGCAGTCGGTGAACCCACCCGTCGACGCCCCGGCGTCGAGCGCACGCCTGCCCTCGACGTCGATCGCGAAGTGCTCGAGCGCGGCGTCGAGCTTCTCGCCGCCCCGACTGACGAAGCGCGGGCCGGGCCCGATGATCGCGATCGACTCAGCGGGTGCCACCAGCCGCGCCGGCTTGGTTGCCGGTGCGCCGGCCACGAGCACGCGGCCCGCGACGATGGCGTCCTGCGCCTGCTCCCGGCTCGGCGACAGCCCGCGCCGCACGAGCTCGGCGTCGAGCCGACGGCGCGTGGACGTGGCGGCTACTCCTCGGTCAGGAAGCGGACTTCTTGGAAGGCGCGCGCTTGGCAGGAGCCTTTCGCGCCACAGCCTTTCGCGCCACAGCCTTCTTCACGGCAGCCTTCTTCGCCGGCGCTTTCTTGGCGGCGGCCTTCTTGACCGGTGCCTTCTTGACCGGACGGGCACCGGGCAGCTGCGCGCGGAGCTCTTCGACCTGGGACTGCAGGCGCTGCACGACGTCCTTCGTGACGAACTCGGCCAGCGCGACCTGGTTGCGCACTTCCTTGCGGATCTGCTCGAGGAGGCGCTCAGAGTTCTTGCGGCTGCGGTCGACGATGTCACCGACGATCGTCTGCGCCTGCTCCGACTGCACCTCGCCGGCCTTGACGAGATCCTTCACGATCGCCTCGGCGCGCTGTTGGGTCATCTGGGTGAACTGCATCCCCGCATCGAGGTACCGCTTCAAGATCTGGTTTTGAGCCATTCGCGCAGCGTACTCAGGACTACCGCGCGCTTGCAATAGTTCGCACTGCACGCTCGTGGGTAGCCTCCTGCGGTGATCCCGCTGCGGGACCGGAACCCGACCACGAGGACGCCGTACGTCACGTTCCTCCTCATCGCGGCCAACGTCGCGATCTTCGTGCTGGTGCAACGGGGCGCCACGGCGCCTGGTTCCGACCAGGCCGAGTTCGACTACCACTACGCCGCGATCCCGTGCGAGATCACGTCATCGCACGCCCTCACCGCACAAGAGGTGACCGCCGACCGCTGCGAACGCGACCCGCTGCGGCGCGGTCAACCGCTCTTCGATGACAAGCGGATCTACCTCTCCATCCTCGTGTCGATGTTCCTGCACGGGAGCTGGCTCCACCTCGGCGGCAACATGCTGTTCCTCTGGATCTTCGGCAACAACATCGAGGACAAGCTCGGCCCGCTGCTCTACCTCGCGTTCTACCTCACCGGCGGCTTCGTCGCGACGATCGCGCAGACCGCGCTCGACCCGGGATCGGTCATCCCGCTCATCGGCGCGTCGGGCGCGATCGCCTCGGTGATGGGCGCCTACTTCATCTGGTTCCCGAAGGCGCCCGTCCTCAGCTTGATCTTCATCTTCCCGGTGGTGATCCGCGCCCGGTGGCTGCTCGGGTGGTGGCTGATCAGCCAGTTCTTCACCAGCAGCACCAGCGGCATCGCCTGGATGGCGCACGTCGGAGGCTTCGTGTTCGGCGCGCTAATCGCCCTCATGGTGCGCGACACCCAATGGTGGAAGCGGCGCGCCGCCCCGTCCCTGCAGTACGGCTACCGCTACCCCTGAAGGTGGCGGGCCACGAGCTCAGCCAGGTCGGCCGCCACCTCGTCCGGTGCGGGCTCGACACCGGCCGCGAGCTCCGCTGACGACGTGACACCCGTGAGCACCAACGCGAACCGGTAGCCCATGGCGCGGGCCAGCCGCCCGTCCGTGTCGGGGCGGTCGCCCACGACCGTGCCGTTCGGTCCGAGCCGTTCGCGCAGCAGGTCGACCATCGCCGCGTAGGGCTTGCCGGCCACGGTCGCCCGCTGACCCGACGCGCGCTCCACCGCTGCGAGGATCGAGCCGGCCCCCGGGATCGGACCGTCCCGCGTGGGGTAGGTCGCGTCGTCGTTGGTGGCGAGGAAGCGAGCACCGCGACGCACGGCTGTCGCGGCGCGCCGCAACACGTCGTAGTCGAAGTCGCGTGTGAGCCCGACCAGCACCGCGTCCACCGCGTCGTCCGTGTCCTCGAGCGGCACGGCACCTGCGCCCTCGACCGCCTCGCGTGCTCCGGGTCCTGCGCACAGCAGCACCCTCTCGCCCGTGTTGATCAACCGGCTCGCCGCCATCGCCGAGCTCACCACCAGCCCGGTGGCGTCGATGCCGATCGCCGCGAGGTTGGCGTGGTGCTCGCGCACGGTCGGGTTCGAGTTGTTGGTGACGAACGCGACGTCCTCGCCCGCGGCGAGCAGCGCGTTGACGGCATCGACCGCCCCCGGGAGCGGCTCGCCTGCGAGCCACACGACGCCATCGAGGTCGAGCACCCAGCTGGTTGCGTGCTCGCTCACGGTCAGGATCCTCGCAGGTCCGCGGCTCTGCTAGGAACGGGCCGTGCCCCGCTTCCAGCCGTTCCGCGGCATCCGCTACGCGTCGGACGACCTCGGGCTCGTCACCGCGCCGCCGTACGACGTCATCGACGCCGACGAGCGCGCCGCGTTCGCGGCACAGAGCCCTCACAACGTCGTGCACATCGATCTCCCTGTCGGGGACGATCCGTACGCCACCGCGGCATCGACGTTCCGGCAGTGGATCTCCGACGGCACGCTCACGGTGGACGACCCGTCGCTGTACCTCTACCGCATGACCTTCACCGACGAGGCCGGCCGCTCCCACGACACCCTGGGCGTGATCGGAGCGCTCGGCTTGGAGCAACCCGGAGAGGGCGACGTCCTCCCCCACGAGCACACGACGCCCAAGGCCAAGAGCGATCGCCTCCAGCTCATGCGCGCCACCGAGGCCAACCTCTCGCCGGTGTGGGGGCTGTCGCTGGCGTCCGGGCTCTCGAAGCTCTTGGACACCGATGCCGCAGGGCCGCTCGGCGAGTGGTCGGACGGCGACGGGGTCGTCCACGCGCTCTGGCGGGTCACGAACCCGGAGGCCGCAGCCGGCATCGCGGCCGCGGTCGCGTCGGCGCCGGTGGTCGTGGCCGACGGCCACCACCGCTACGAGACCAGCCTCGCCCTGCACGCGGAGCGGCCCGACCTCAGCGGCGGTGACGCCACGCTGTGCTTCGTCGTGGAGCTGGTCGATGACCAGCTGACCGTGCAGCCGATCCATCGCCTCGTGTCAGGACTGCCGGACGGCATCGACCTCGCAGCCACGCTGGAGCAGTTCTTCACCGTCGGACCGCTCGAGCCGCTCCCCGATGCTGCGATCGTCGATCGCCTCGTCGCCGAAGGAGCGCTGGCGCTGGTCACCGCGGACGGGCTGCGGCTGTTGACGCCGCGCCCCGAGGCCTTCGGCGCCGTCGCCGACCTCGACTCG
>JBEEGB010000123.1:0-4780 GCA_041166585.1 Acidimicrobiaceae bacterium | reverse complement strand
ACGTGGTGCTGGAGATTGTCGCCAGCCGGCTACGCGACACGTCGCGTCAGGAGGACCTGCTCGGACGCCTGGGCGGTGACGAGTTCGTGGTCATCGCGCCGCGGCTCGAGTCGGCCGCCGCCGCGCTCGTGCTCGCCAACCGCATCTCCACGCACCTGCAGGGCGTCGCTGCGATCGGCGAGCTCAGCGTCGCCATCGCCGCCAGCATCGGCGTCGCGTGGACGGCCACGGGCACCGCCAGCGACCTCCTCGCCGACGCCGACGCGGCCATGTACGAAGCCAAGCAGGCCCACTCGACCCTGCCCGTCCTGGCACCGGCCTGACGACGCCCGATGCATGGCCGCCGCGGCCTCGTCGCCCGGCGGAAGGCGACGAAGCCGCGTGACGGCCGGCCACCAATGGCCGCTTCACCGGGCGGGGAACCGATGGGGCCGACTGGCGGGACCTACGTCTTGTTCGTGACCACAGCATCAGCCACGGCAGGCCGCCGAACACCACGCGAACGGGTAGTCGTCGCTGCGCTGTGGTCAGACGCCGACGGAGCGTGGCGTCAGGATCGCTTGTCGAGGCGGACGACCACCGACTTCGACGTCGGCGTGTTGCTGCCCTCGGCGACGCTGCCCAGAGGCACGAGGACGTTGGTCTCCGGGTAGTAGGCCGCCGCGCAGTCGCGCGGCGTCGGATAGGCGACGACCCGGTAGCCCTCGACACGGCGGTCGATGCCGTCCTCCCACTCGCTGACGATGTCGACCGTGTCGCCGTCCGTGAGACCGCGCTCGCGCAGATCGTCGGCGTTGACGAACACGACGTGCCGGCTCCCGTACACACCGCGGTACCGGTCGTCCTGGCTGTAGACGGTCGTGTTGAACTGATCGTGCGATCGGATCGTCTGGAGCAGCAGGCGCCCGGGCGGTAGCTGCAGGTGGTGCAAGCGGCTGACGCTGAAGTGAGCCTTGCCGGTGTCGGTGACGAACCGGCGCTCGTCGCGCGCGGCGTGCGGCAGCAGGAAGCCGCCCGGTCGCTCGATCTTCGCATTGAAGTCGTTGAAGCCGGCGACGACGCGCGAGATGTGCTCGCGGATGGTCGCGTTGTCGGCCACCATCGCCTCCCACGGGACGGCGACCCTGTCGCCGAGCGTGCGCCGAGCAAGGCCGCACACGATCGCCACCTCACTGCGCAGCTGCGGTGACGCGGGAGCGATCCGGCCGTGCGACGCGTGCACCATGCCGACCGAGTCCTCGACGGTGACCGCCTGCGGCGCCCCGCTGCCGACATCGCGCTCGCTGCGGCCCAGCGTCGGGAGGATCACCGCGGTGGCGCCGGTGATCACATGCGACCGGTTGAGCTTGGTTGCCACGCTGACCGTGAGCCGCAGCTTGCGGATGGCGTCCTCGGTGACGCCGGTGTCGGACATGGCGCGCACCAGGTTGCCGCCCATCGCCATGAGCACCTTGGCTCGTCCGTCCGCCATGGCATGGACGCTCCCGACCGCATCGAGACCGTGGGCCCGAGGCGGCTCGAAGCCGAACTCGTCGCGCAGCGCATCGAGGAAGGCATCGGGCATCTGCTCCCAGATGCCCATCGTCCGATCGCCTTGCACGTTGCTGTGCCCGCGGACCGGGAACACCCCGGCTCCCTCGCGACCGATGTTCCCGCGGAGCAGCAACACGTTGACGATCTCCTGGATCATCGCCACCGAGTTGCGGTGCTGCGTGATGCCCATCGCCCAGCACACGATCATCGATCGGGCCCGGATGACGTGGTCGGCCATCTCCTCGATGAGCGAGCGGCTGAGACCGGTGGCCTCGATGATGGAGTCCCAGGACGCGGCGCAGGCCTCGGCCGCGTAGGCATCGAAGCGGTCGGTGTGCGCAGCGATGAAGTCGTGGTCGAGCACGGTGCCGGGCCGGCGGTCCTCGGCTTCGAGCAGCAGCTTGCCGATCGCGAGGAACAGCGCCTGGTCACCGGCGAGCCGTATGGGCAGGTGGAGGTCGGCCATCACGGTGCCCGAGCCGATGAGGCCCTTGGCGGTCTGCGGGTTCTTGAACCTCTGCAACCCCGCCTCGGGCAGCGGGTTGACCGAGATGATGGTGGCGCCGTTGCGCTTCGCGACCTCGAGGTGGGTGAGCATCCGCGGGTGGTTGGTCCCGGGGTTCTGCCCACAGATCACGATGAGATCGCTGCGCTCGAGGTCATCGAGCGTGCAGCTGCCCTTCCCCGATCCGAGCGCGTCGCCCAACGCCTTGCCGCTCGACTCGTGGCACATGTTCGAGCAGTCGGGCAGGTTGTTCGTGCCGAACGCCCGCACGAAGAGCTGGTAGACGAACGCGGCCTCGTTGCTCGTGCGCCCTGACGTGTAGAACAGCGCCTCGTCCGGCGACGCCAACGAGTTGAGCTCGTCGGCGATGAGCGCGAACGCGTCGTCCCACGACACGGGTTCGTAGTGATCGCGACCGGGACGCTTGACCATCGGCTCGGTGAGCCGCCCCTGCTCCTCCAACCACCAGTCCGATCGATCCGCCAGCTCGCTCACGGCATGCTCACGGAAGAACGCAGCCGTCACCCTGTTGTGCGTCGCCTCGGATGCGACGTGCTTGGCGCCGTTCTCACAGAACTCGGCTGTCTTGGCATGGGCGGGGTCGGGCCATGCGCATCCCGGGCAATCGAAGCCGTTCGTCTGGTTCAAGCGCAGCAGCGTGCGGGCCGTGTCGGTCACGCCCATCTCGTCCACCGACCGCCGCACCGTCACCGCGACGGCGCGCAGGCCGGCGGCCCAGTCCTTCGGCGCGCCGATCCGCGCATGCTCGTCGGTGCTGTCACGGATCGGGGGTTTGGCCGTCATGGTGTGCTCACGTCGTCAGAGCCCAGGAACTCGTCGTGCAGCTGGATGGCGAGCACGGCGTGCTGGGTCGCGTTCGCCGGCGGTGCACCTTCGGGCAGGAGGTCGCCACGCTCCCGCACGTACCGCGCCGCGGCGCGCACCGCGTCGTGGTGCACCTGGTCGACCTCGGCCGGGAAGTCGAACCGCCAACGCCGCGCCTGCCGAGCGATCGCGACCTGGGCCTCGTCGTCGATCTCCACGCCGGAGGCGGGGAACACCCGGCAATCGTACGTGCGACAGGTCCGCGGACGGTGCTCGTAGATCGAGCACCTGTCGTCGATCAGCATCGGGCAATGGCCGTTCTCGTCGTAGCCGAGGACGACGTTGCCGCGCGCCAGGCGGGGTGCGGGGAACCGCAGCTCCGCAGGGATGCGGGCGAGCGTCTCCACCTCGTCGGGGCCGATGTGGATGAACTGCGACGACGTGCAACAGGCCGTGCAGCCAGCACAAGGCACATCGGACCCCTCCTCACCGCGGAGCGCGCGCTGCATCCCGACCAGCCACGCGGAGAAGGGCCCTGCCGGCAGCGCCTGGTCCTCGTTCACGTGCCCGTCGGCCATCGGTTCTCCACGAGGGTCTCCAGGCTAGAGGGACGACTCGTCAGTCGGTTCTCGTCGTGCGCCGATGGGGACGACGTCGACGCGCTCGATGTACTCGGACTGATGCTGCAGACCCAGCTCGATCGCGCGCACGAGCGCTTCGACCTCGTCACCCCGCAGCTCATCTTCGATGTCCACCCGGGCGAGCACCCAGACCCGGCGTGGTCCCACGAAGGTCACGAGGAGCTCCCGCACCGCGGCCACGCCGGGGTAGCCGACGACGAAGGCTCGGATCTCGTCCTTCGCCGCCGGCGGTGCCTGCTCGCCGAGCAGGAAGTCACGGTTGCGGCGGGCGAGCTGGACTCCCACGCCGATGAGCAGGAGCCCGATGAGCACCGCGGCGACCGCGTCGGGTGTCGATGATCCGGTGGCCTGTTGCAGCCCGACGCCGACGAGCGCGATGACGTCGCCGGCGATGGCGGCCGCATCCTCCGCGAACACGGCCCGCACGGTGGGGTCAGAGGTGAGCACGAGCTGATCCAGGAACTCGCGGCGGAGGATGCGTGCTTCGGCGCGCAGCTGCCGCACGGCTTGCAACAACGACACGGAGTCGAGGACGGCGGACACCGCGAGGATTGCGTACGCCACGAGGAACGACGAGGCTCCGACTGGGTAGAGCAGCTCCACGACGCCCTCGCGCAGCGAGAACACCGCGCCAGCCACGAACACCACGAGCGATGCGATCAGGGCCCAGAAGTAGGCCTCCCGTCCGTAGCCGAACGGATGACGGTCGTCGCGAGGGCGAGTGCTGCGCCGTTGCGCGACGAGGAGGAGCACCTGGTTCCCCGCGTCGGCGAAGGCGTGGGCCGCCTCAGCGGACATCGCGGTTGAGCGAGTGATGATCGCGGCGACGAGCTTGGCGGCCGCGACCCCAAGGTTCGCGGCCAGCGCAACCGCCACGGTCCGCGAGCTCGTGGACGGAATTGTCCCGGGCCTGAGCTAGTTCGCCATGCGCGGGGCGGAGGACGACTGCGACAGGCTGCGCGCGACCGCCTGGCGATCCCATGCGGTCGTCATGGCTCCCATCTCTACCGGATCGGTCGGCGGTTTGCGAGGGGCGCCGCCCCTTCGAAGTTGCCGACCACCAACACCCGGTTCGCTACCCCGTGATCGTTGCGCCGTCGGGCGGCGCGAGGGCCACCCACGTCCGACCGGGGGTCAGCTTGATCACCGCGCCGGCGGCATCGAGGAATTGGGTGGGAGCCTCGGGAGTGGCCTTCACCCACGAGCCCTCCACGATGTTGCCGGCGGTGAGGACCCAGGCGGGTCCGAACCCGAGCAGCTGTCCATCGGGGATCCC
>JBEEGB010000122.1:0-3744 GCA_041166585.1 Acidimicrobiaceae bacterium | reverse complement strand
TGACGGGGTCGACGCCGGCGACGGCGAACTGCACGAAGCGGGCCCGAGGCCGCAGCCCGAGCTCGTTGGCCTTCTCCTCGCTCATGATGAGCACGGCCGAAGCACCGTCGGTGATCTGCGACGAGTTGCCGGCCGTCACCTTGCCGTCGGGCTTGAACGCCGGCTTCAGGTTGGCCAGCGTCTCGACCGTCGTGTCCGGGCGGATGCCCTCGTCCGCGCTGACGAGCGCGTCCGACTCGATGACCTTCTTCGTCTCCTTGTCGAGGCGCTTCTCGCTGACGGCCACGATCTCGTTGTCGAAGCGGCCTTCGGCCGTGGCCTGCGCCGCCCGACGCTGGCTCTCGGCACTGAACCGGTCGAGGTCCTCACGGGAGAGGCCCCACTTGTCGGCGATCATCTCCGCGGAGATGCCCTGAGGCACCAGCCCGCCGATGTCGGCGTAGCGGGCGCCGACGGTCGGGCCCATGGGCCAGCCGAAGGAGCCGTCACCCACCGAAGCGCCCATCGGAACGAGGCTCATGACCTCGACGCCCGAGGCGACGACGACGTCGTAGGCACCGGCGATCACGCCTTGCGCGGCGAAGTGGGCGGCCTGCTGCGACGAGCCGCACTGGCGGTCGATCGTGGTCGACGGCACCGACTCGGGGAACCCGGCGGCGAGCACGGCGTTGCGACCGATGTTGACGCTCTGCGCGCCCACCTGCATCACGCACCCCATGATCACGTCCTCGATGAGAGCGGGATCGAGGTCGTTGCGCTGCACGAGCGCCTTGAGCGTCTCCGCGGCGAGATCGGCCGGGTGCCAACCCGACAGCCTCCCGTTGCGCTTGCCTCCCGCGGTGCGGACGGCATCGACGATGACGGCAGTTCTGGCCATGGGCTTCCCCTCTAGGACTTCGCAGACTTGACCAAGCGGTCAAGATTCTTGCCGCGCCCTCCGGCTCGGTCAAAATGACGTGCGTGCCCACCAGCGATCCGAAGGCGAGGCTCGAGCGGATCCTCGACGCGCACGCGTTGATGGCCAACGTCGCAGCAGACCTCGGCCCGGATCTCGACGTCGACGAGGTGCTCGCCACGGTGCTGTCGGCCATGCGCAAGCTCGTCGACTTCCGCGGTGGATCGGTGCAGCTGGTCGACGACGGCAACGTCTACGTGGCAGCCGCCGACCCCGCGGTGAGCCCGGAGGTCGCTGCGCTTCGGCTTCGCGTGGGCGAAGGCTTGTCCGGTCGGGTCGTGGCCAGCGGGCAGCCGATCCGCTCTGACGACATCCAGCACGACGACCGTGTGAGCGCCGGGGTGAGCACGATGGGCTCGAACGCCGGCATCAGCAGCTACATGGCAGTGCCGCTCGTGTGCCTCGGCGAGGTGATCGGCGCGCTGCAGATCGACTCGCCGACGGTCGCCGCGTTCGACGGGGACGACATGACGCTGCTGGAAGGCCTCGCCGCGCAGGTGGCGGGCGTGATCGAGAGCGCCCGCCGCTTCGCCATGGTGATGGAGCTCGAGCGGCTCAAGAGCGACTTCCTGGCGCGCGTCTCCCACGAGCTTCGCACCCCGATCACGATCATCGATGGCTTCGTGCTCACGCTGTTCGAGCGCGACGAGCACATCGACGCCAAGACCCGCCACGAGATGCTCGACCGGTGCCGGGTCGCCAGCGCGAGGCTCGCCGGGCTCATCGAGGACCTCATCACGCTGTCGCGTCTGCAGACCGGCGTCATCAGCGGGCACCCGGTCGAGACGAGGCTGCGGCCGACGCTCGACGAGGTGGCGGGCGCGTCGTCGAACCCCGAGCTCGTCACGGTCGACTGCGACGAGAACGCCTCGGTCGTCATCGACAGCGACCTGCTCCGCCGGGCGCTCAGCTTCCTGGTCGACAACGCGCTGAAGTACGGCGGGTCGGCCGCGCTGTCGCTGCTCGACGGCGGCCGCGTCATCACCGTCACCGACCCGGGGCCGGGCATCCCCGAAGACGTGCGGTCGTCGGTGTTCGAGCTGTTCACGAGAGGACGGGGCACGACGAACGTGCCCGGCCTCGGGCTCGGCCTGCCGATCGCGCGGACGCTGCTCGTCGCCACCGGTGCCGACCTGGTCGTCACCGACGGAGACCCGACGGGGACGGTCGTGCGGATCACGCTGCCCGCCTGGTAAGTACGTAGCTGGGGCACGAAGGAGGCCACATGGCCATCATCAGCAACGAGGAGATCGCCCGGGCCGTCGAAGGGGACACGCTGGCGACGGCGTTCCTGCGCACGCTCAGGACCTACCCGAACCGGGTCGCGCTGCGGCAGCGGGCCGAGGACGGCTCCTACGACGAGTGGACCTTCGCCGAGTACGCGCAGCACGTGTCGGGTGCGGCTGCGCACCTTCGCTCGCTCGGCGTCGGGCCGGGCGACCGCGTGGTCCTGATGATGCGCAACTGCGTCGACTTCCACCTCATCGACCTCGCCGTCGTGTTCTGCGGCGCGACAGCGATCTCGATCTACAACTCCTCGTCACCCGAGCAGGTCGCCTACCTCGCGGGGCACTGCAAGGCCAAGGTCGCCGTCGTCGAGGACGACGGGTTCCTCGAGCGGTTCGCCAAGGTCCGCGATCAGCTGCCCGACCTCGAGCACATCATCAACCTCGCCGACGACGGTGTGCCCGACGCGCTGTTCCACGGCGGCACGTTCGACCTCGAGGCCGGTGCCTCTGCCGTCACGCCCGACACGTTGGCGACCGTCATCTATACCTCGGGCACGACGGGACCACCGAAGGGCGTGATGCTCAGCCACTACAACGTGATGTGGACGTGCGAGAGCCTGCGCCGCTCGTTCGGCGACGACATCGACCTCACCGGGTTCCGCCTCGTGTCCTACCTGCCGATGGCGCACATCGCGGAGCGGGCGACGAGCCACTACCAGCAGATCATCAACGCCTTCGAGGTCACCTCGTGCCCTGACTTCGGACTGATCGCGTCCTACCTCAAGGACGTCCGGCCCAACATCATGTTCGGCGTCCCGCGGGTGTGGGAGAAGCTGCATGCCGGCCTGACCGCAGCCCTCGCGTCGGATCCCACCAAGAAGACACAGTTCGATGCCGCGGTCGAGATGGCCAAGCCGATCTCCATCGACCGCGCGTGGGAGCGCTCGACGCCTGAGCAGGACGCGACGTGGCAGGCGCTGCAGGACGCAGCCTTCGGCCCGATGCGCGCCGCCATCGGCCTCGAGGAGATCCGCTTCGCCATCTCCGGCGCCGCACCGATCGCCCGCGAGCTGCTCGAGTGGTACAACGCGATCGGCGTGCCCCTGTCGGAGATCTACGGCATGTCCGAGTCGTCGGGTCCGATGACGTGGGCGCCGGTGCACATCAAGCCCGGCACGGTCGGCCCCGCGATCCCGGGCTGCGAGGTGAAGCTCGCGGCTGACGGCGAGGTGATCTGCAAGGGCGGCAACGTCTTCATCGGCTACCTCGACGATCCCGAAAAGACTGCGGAGTCGCTCGACGACGACGGCTGGCTGCACTCGGGCGACATCGGCGAGGTCGACGACGACGGGTACTTCCGCATCGTCGATCGCAAGAAGGAGCTGATCATCACCGCCGGCGGCAAGAACGTCAGCCCCGCCAACCTTGAAGCGGTGATGAAGTCCGTCGAGCTGGTCGGCCAGGCCATCGCCATCGGTGACAACAAGCCGTTCATCGCCGCGCTGGTCGTGCTCGACCCCGAGGTGGCGCCGGCGTGGGCGAAGCGAGAGGGCATCGAGT
>JBEEGB010000121.1:0-3244 GCA_041166585.1 Acidimicrobiaceae bacterium | reverse complement strand
CGCTCCGGCTCCGCCAGAGCTCGTTCGGCGCATCGAGGAGATGTTCCCGGGCCGGGTTCCGACGAACGGCTGGGGCATGACCGAGACCTCCTCGACCGCGAGCTCCAACTCCGGCGTCGACTACGTGGCCAAGCCCGACAGCTGCGGGCCGCCTCTCCCGGTCGTTGACGCCAAGATCGTCGACGAGAACGGCGAGGAGCTGCCCCCCGGCGACACCGCCGGTGAGCTCTGGGTGCGCGGGCCCAACGTGGTGAAGGGCTACTGGAACAAGCCCGACGCAACGGCCGAGACGTTCACGCCCGACGGGTGGTTGAAGACCGGCGACATCGCGAGGATCGACGAGGACGGCTTCATCTACATCACCGACCGCGCCAAGGACATGATCATCCGCGGTGGCGAGAACGTGTACTGCGCAGAGGTCGAGGCCGCGCTGTTCGAGCATCCCGCCATCACCGACTGCGCGGTCTTCGGCATCCCGCACGAGGTGCTGGGAGAGGAGGTCGGCGCGGTGGCGCTGCTCCGACCCGGAGCGTCTGCGGACCAGGGCGAGCTCCAGCGCCACTGCCGCGAGCGGTTGGCGTCCTTCAAGGTGCCGGTCAAGATCTGGTTCTGGGAGGACGAGCTGCCCCGCAACCCTGCCGGCAAGATCCAGAAGCGCGATCTGCGCGACCAAGCCCTCGCGCTCGATTGAGGACGATGCTTGCTCGGGGGCTGCGCCCCCGGACCCCATCGTCGCCCAGCGAGCATGCGCTCGCTCGGTCGACCGGTCATGAGCGAAGCTCATGACCGTCAAGGTCCGCGGCGTCGACCTCGAGGTCGATGACCCCGGCGGACCCGGCCGGCCGTTCGTGTGGGGACACGGTCTCACCAGCTCGATGGCGAGCGAGGACACGACCAACGTCTTCGACTGGCGGGGCACGCTCGGCGACGCGTGGCGCGTCGTCCGCTACGACGCACGCGGGCACGGCGCGTCGGGCGCGAGCAGCGATGAGGCCGACTACGCCTGGCCCAACCTCGCGCTCGACGAGCTCGGTCTCCTCGACGCGCTCGGCCTCGACCGGGTCGTGCTCGGCGGCGCCTCGATGGGAGCCGCGACCGCGCTGCACGCCGCGGTGCTCGCGCCGGAGCGGGTCGAGAAGCTGGTGCTGGTGATCCCGCCCACCGCGTGGGCGACGCGCGCAGGTCAGGCCAAGCTCTACCGGGCAGGCGCGCGCACCGTGCAGCTGCTCGGCGTCGGCGCCATGGTGACGGCGGCGCGGCTGGCACCGAGCCCTGCGATCTTCCGCAACGAGCTGGCCGGTCTGCGCGAGGCCATGCTCACCAGCCAGCAGGGCCTCGACCGGCACACGCTGCCGACGGTGCTGCGCGGCGCGGCGTCGAGCGACCTGCCCGACCCGGACGCCCTGCGAGCCCTGGCGATGCCCGCCCTGGTGCTCGCGTGGGACACCGATCCCGGGCACCCGGTCACGACCGCCGAGCAGCTGACCGACCTGCTGCCGGGTGCCGAGCTGCACGTGGCCCGAGAGCCGGCCGAGGTGGTGGCCTGGCCCGGCCTCGTGGCCGACTTCCTGGCGTGAACCTCTCGATCCGCGATCCGGGCGGATCGGGTCGAGCGCTGATCTGGGCCCACGGTCTGGCCAGCAGCATGGCGCTGGAGGACCAAGCCGGGCTCATCGACTGGAAGGAGCCGGCTGCGGGTTGGCGGCTCGTGCGCTACGACGCCCGCGGGCACGGCGCATCACCCGGCAGCGCGAGCGCCGCCGACTACCGCCAGCCGCTCCTGGCCGCCGACCTGCTCGACCTGCTCGATCACCTCGGCATCGACCGGGCCGTGGTCGGCGGCGCCTCGATGGGTGCGGCGACCGCGCTCTACGCAGCCGTCGCCGCGCCGGAACGGGTCGAGGCGTTGGTGGTCGCCGTGCCTCCGGCCGGGCGCGGCGCCCGGCGGCTCCCCGCGGCGATGTTGCGGACCGCTGCCACGACCGTGCGGCTCATGGGCAAGGGGCCGTTCCTGCGCATGGCGCACCTCACCACGCCGCCTCCGATCCTGCGCGGCGAGCTCGAGCCGTTCGCGCGCTCGGTGGTCGCCGGCTTCGACCAGCTTCCGCGAGATCGGCTCGCGGCGATCCTGCGAGCGGCGGCCGACCACGACCTCCCGGCCGACGCGGCGCTGCGTCGCATCGAGGTCCCGGCCCTGGTGCTGGGCTGGACGACCGACCCTGGTCACCCTGCGGCGACCGCCGAGCACGTCGCCCGCCTGCTGCCCCGAGCCGAGCTGCACCTGGCCGAGACAGGGGCTGAGGTCCGCACCTGGGAGGGCATCGTCCGCTCGTTCCTCCAGGGCGTCTGAGCAGGTCTAGTTGCCGCGCGACGCCGTCCCCCTCTAGCCTTGCTCTTCGGCCGTGCGCGCCCTCGTGCCCGGTCATGGCCTCCCAGCCAAACGAGTCGTATCTGTCGCGAGAGGGAACGAGTGCCCACGATCCAGCAGCTGGTCCGCAAAGGCCGGCAGTCGAAGTCCACGAAGACGAAGACACCAGCCCTGAAGGGCGCTCCCCAGCGCCGGGGCGTGTGCACCCGCGTCTACACCAACACGCCGAAGAAGCCGAACTCCGCGCTGCGCAAGGTCGCCCGCGTCCGGCTGACGAGCGGCATGGAGATCACCGCCTACATCCCCGGCGAGGGCCACAACCTGCAGGAGCACTCCATCGTGCTCGTGCGCGGCGGTCGAGTGAAGGACCTGCCGGGCGTGCGCTACAAGATCATCCGAGGCACCCTCGACACCGCCGGCGTGCGCGACCGCAAGCAGGCCCGCAGCCGCTACGGCGCCAAGAAGGAAAGCTGACCTAGATGCCTCGCAAAGGACCTGCCCCGCGCCGTGAGCTGATGCCCGACCCGATCTACCACTCGGTGCTCGTGACGCAGATCGTCAACAAGATCCTGCTCCGAGGCAAGCGCTCGGTGGCCGAGAAGATCGTGTACGACGCGATGACCATCATCGAGCAGAAGTCCGGCGCCGAGCCGCTGTCGACGCTCAAGCGGGCCATCGAGAACGTGAAGCCCCAGCTCGAGGTGAAGAGCCGTCGAGTCGGTGGTGCCACCTACCAGGTCCCGGTCGAGGTTCGTCCCCGCCGGGCCACCACGCTCGCCATCCGCTGGGTCGTCGGCTACAGCCGCCAGCGCCGCGAGAAGACGATGGCCGAGCGCCTTGCGTCTGAGCTGCTCGACGCCAGCAACGGCCTCGGTG
>JBEEGB010000120.1:0-3714 GCA_041166585.1 Acidimicrobiaceae bacterium | reverse complement strand
GGACCGCCGGGTCTGGTCAAGGCCCTACCGCGGTGGTTCCTGTGGAGCCCCTTCGCCGACGTCACCCGCGCCCGCGCCGCGCGCGCGGCTCGTTCGTCCTGACGGTCAGCGTCGACGCAGCGTGCCGGGAATGCGCGCCGTGAGCCAGCCGTTCTTCGGCGGGCCAGGACTTCTTGGCTTTGGCCTTGGTGACGACGGCGTCGATGGTCGAGACCCGAGGGTCGTTCGATGACATCGTCTGGTCGACGGCCACGGTCCGATCTGGCGTCAGGAGGCGGCGTGCAGGCCTTCGTAGGCGGCGGCGAGCTCGTAGAGCGCCTTGCGTCCGTCGCCCTGGAACGACGAGCCGTGCATGATGCCCAGCACCGTGGGGTCGAGGTCTCCGAGGGCGCGCAGCGTGGGCGCGGTCTGCGGCGTGAGGCACGTCGCATGGAACATGGCCTCGGCGGCCATGGCCGGGTCGATCACGTCGTCGCTGGTGAGCGCGGGCGGGGCGCCGACCTGGCTGAAGAGGTCACCGCAGAGCAGCGTGCCCGTCGTCTCCTCGAACAGCACCTGGGCCTCCCAGCCGTGGGGAACGTGCGGGGTGGAGATCTGCCGCAGCCGCTTGCCGCCGATGTCGATCACCTCGCCCTCCTCGAGCGCCCGGGGCGGGCGGTCGCACAGGTCGTTGAGCGACACGTCGCAGCCCAGCGCACCGTGAGCCACCTGGCTGTTCGGGGCGGCGGCCAGCCACATGTTCATCGAGCCGCACTCGTCCGCCTCGACGTGGCCGAACGTGATCCAGCGCAGCGACTCGACGGGCACCACGGTGGCCACCGCCTCGGCCACGAACGGGAAGAGCATCCGCGGTCCCGTGTGGAACAGGAGAGGTTCGTCGCCTCGTACGAGGAACTGGTTGAAGGTGAACCCCTCGGGGCTCACGTCGGGGATCCAGGTGGAGATCCGGTAGATGCCGTCTGCGATCTCGTCCACGGTGGGTTGCATTGGTTCCATGCCCTGATGGCGTTCAGACCGGGACGATCCCGTTCACTCAGGACTGAACGATCCAGCGCGTCTCGTCGCCGTCCGGTTCGTAGACGCAGTAGACCCCGGTGCGCACCCGCCGGTCGAGGGTCGCGCCCGCCTCGGGCAGCGCTTCGGCCAGCCGGCCGAGCGCGGCCCGGAGGGCGCGGGTGACGTTGAGGCGAGCCCGCTCCGCGGCCGACGCCGCCACCCGGCTCCGACCCCCGAGCCCGAACGCCTGGGCGAGCTGACCGATCAGCTGGTCGAGCTCACCCTGCATCGCCTCCGCCGCGTCCAGCCGGTCGGCGGCCAGCGCCTCCTCGATGTCGCCTCGCAAGGCCTCGACCCGATGGCGGTACGCCGTGCGGGCCTGCCCATCGAGCACCTCACCGGCGTCCCCCAGCGTGCGGCGGTCGGGCTGGCCGTCCCCGCCCACGCCCTCCACCCGATCGACGAGGTCGAGCGCGTGGCGCTCCGTGCCGGGCACGGCCATCAGCGCGGCGAGGTAGCGCAACCCCTTGCTGTCCTGCAGCCGGACGGTGGTCCCGGCCCACGACGCCACCCACCACCGGCCGTCCCGCGCCAAGGACGCTGTCGGTGGCTCGTGCCCGCGCCCGGCGGGCGGCGGCGCGAGCCGTTCGATGAGGGCGACGTCGGCGGGCAGCAGCACCACATCGAGGGTCGACAGGGTGCGGGCGACTGCGGCCGCGCTCTTTGCCGCGGCGGTGCCATCGCCCGAGCGCTCGTGGAGTCGAGCCAGCTCGAGCTGCAAGCTGGCTCGCAACCACGGCAGCTGGCTGCCATCCAGGTGGTCGATGGCCTCACCGATGGTGGCGATCGCGCCGCTGAGGTCCCCGTTCGCGGCCAGCGCCCGTGCCCGGGCGGCGTCGGTGCGAGCCTGCAAGGCCGGGATGTCGACGTCGCGGGTGCGATCGCCAAGCAGCTCGCACGTGGCAAGCGCCGCCTCGATGTCACCGCTCGCCAGGTACGCATCGACCTGCACGGCCAGCAGCTCGGCGGCCCGCAGGCGATCGTCACCGATCAGCCGCAGCCCGCGGGCGGCCGTGGCCAGTGCCAGCCGGTGGTCGCCCCGCTCGAGGTGCAGATGGGCCGCCGGCAACAGCGCTTGCAACGACTGCTCCTTGCCGAGCAGCAGCACCTCGGCATCGGCGTAGCGGCCCTGTCGCACCCGCAGATCGGCCAGGGCGATGTCGGGATGCCAGGACGGCGGGCCGACCGCGGCCTCGAAATCGGCCTTGGCCCGCACGAGGACGGCTTCGGCCTCGCTCCAGCGCCCGAGCTCCATGAGCAAGGTGGCCTGCACGCTGTCGCAGTGCCCCGAGAGGAAGGCCGGCCCGGGCGGCTCGGGACCGATGAGCCCGTGCTCGCGCAACAGACCTGCCCACGAGCTGGCCCGCTCGAAGTCGACCGCGAAGTAGCAGGCGGTGAAGAACGAGCACACCGACCGGGCGGCCGCGCCGCTGTCGTCCGCAGGGCCGCAGGCCAACGCCATCGCCTCGTCGAGCATCGCCATGCCCTCGGCGACGCGGCCCACCTGCACGAGGGCGAGCCCGGCGTCGGCGAGCGCCTTCGTCTCGAGGTTGAGGTCTCCGAAGCGGCGGGCCCGGTCGAGCGCCAGCTCGGACTGCGCGAGGAGCACCGCGGGGTCATCGACGTCGCAGCCCATCGCCGCCACCGCCACCCACCCCTGCTCAAGGCACGGCGGTTGGTCCTCCACGAGGCGAGCGGCGCGTGCGAACCACGCCCGACCGGCCGTCTGGTTGCCGAGGAAGTTGGTCATCGCCTGACCGAGACGGACGCACGCCATGGCCGCCGGGCAGGGCTCCCCGGCGGCCGTGTACCCCCGGATCGCGGCCGACAGGTGGGCGATCATCGCGTCGAGGTCGAACCGCGCGAACGCATCATCAGCGAGCTCGATCGCCCGCGCCGCCTCCTCGCTCGCCGTCATCGTCCAAGCATCGCACCGAGAGCGGAGCAACGAGGGTGTCGGCGACTGCTTGACGCCGTGCGGACCTGACCGGCTCCGCGCGGCGCTTACCTGCCGCCGTTCTCACGGCAGGGCAGCGATGCCCTGACAGACCGCCGATCGTCGGTTACTTGCCGGCGACGGTACGGATTTCGTCTTGCCAGGCCATGAGGTCCTCCAGCGGGAGGGCACGTTGCCCCTGCAACAGGAACGCGCCGCGCCGCCCGATCGCAAGTGAGGACTTGAAGGCCGATGTCTCATCCGGGTAATCGATGACGCTGAGCAGACAGTTGTCGGACCACAGCACGTACTGCGCCTTGATCTCGCCGCCGAATTTGCTGACGATGTCCAGTGCCGCCACCTGTTCGGCAAGACGCTCGTCGTCGCTCATGTCGTCCCACTTCGCGGAGAACGTCAACTTGGTCGCGTTCAAATAGCTCATGGCCAAACCCCATTTCTCTGTGTTGCACCGCTCGTGCACCTTGAGCCTCTCAAAGCCCGCGACGCGACGCCATAGCCCGAATTGACGGTGGACACCCCTTCCAGTCGACGCCACCCGACGAGGGAACACACACCAGGATGGAGCCCTGGAGCGCTGACGAGCATGCGCACTACATCGTGCTCATCAGCGAAGAACGAGTACTTCTCGACGCCTGTCACCCGATTGTCTCACTCGGTGACAGGACAGAAATGGGGCCATCTGTCTATTGAGCGCCCAACTC
>JBEEGB010000119.1:0-2516 GCA_041166585.1 Acidimicrobiaceae bacterium | reverse complement strand
CCTCTCGGCGTCATCGCCACCCAGGACGCCGACGCGCTGCTGGCAAGCGACGCCGACTGCGTCTGCTACACCGCTCACTCCGACGTCCGCCCCGATCAGGTCGTGGAGGACCTGGCGCGGATGCTGGCCTCGGGCAAGAACGTGGTGAACACGTCCTACGTGCCGCTGCTGTTCCCCAAGGCCGCCGGCATCGGGGTGCACGAGCGACTGCAGGACGCCTGCCTCGCAGGTGGGACGAGCTTCTACACGTCCGGCATCGACCCCGGCTTCGGCAACGCGGGCGCCACCATCGGCGCGCTCGCGCTGTGCAAGGAGGTCGCCTCGGTCCGCATGGCCGAGATCGTGAACTACGCGACGTGGGACAACCCGTTCACGATGTTCGAGATCATGGGCTTCGGCAAGACCGATCCGTCGCAGTCGCTGCTCCTCTCTCCGGGCTCGACCGCGCTCGCCTGGGGACCGGTGATCGAGCTTGTCGCGGCGGCGCTCGACGTGAAGGTGGAGGAGATCACCGAGTGGCACGAGGTGCTCCTCGCGGAGACGCCGTTCGACATCGCATCGGGCCGCATCGAGAAGGGCACGATCTCGGGCATGCGGTTCGAGATCCGCGGCATGGTCGCGGGCGAGCCCCGAATCGTCGTCGAGCATGTGACCCGGCTGCGCGAAGAGGACGCACCTGGGTGGCGGCAGGGTGACGGCTACGAGATCGACATCGACGGCGAGCCCTGCGTGCACATGACGATCGGGCTGTCGAGCCACATCGGCGACCACAACCACGCCGGCTGCCTCGCCACCGCGATGCACGTCATCAACGCCATCCCGCACGTGTGCGACGCGGACCCCGGAGTGCTCTCGTTCCTCGACCTCCCCGTGTACAGCGCGCGCCACCTCATGACCTGACGCACGGCCTGGTCCGAGGTGACGGTGACGTCACTGACCCGAGTCGATCGACCTATTGCATCGGGCGCCGGAAGCCGCAAACCTCCCGCCCGGGAGGCTCACCTTGACCGTCACTGCCCCAACTCGAACCGTCGTCGTCGTCGACGACGAAGCAGATCTGCGCCAGCTCCTGCGCGTGCAGCTGCAGCAAGAGGAGTTCGCCGTCGTCGGCGAGGCGGCCGACGGTGACGAGGCGCTCGACCGGTGCAGCGACCTGTCCCCTGACGCTGTGGTGCTCGACCTGCACATGCCCGGCATGAGCGGGACCGACGTCGCCCGTCACCTGCGCGAGGCCGATCCCTCGCTGGTGATCGTGGCGTACACCGCCGACCCGCAGTGCTCGAACCTCGAAGAGCTCGAAGACCTCGGCGTGTCGCTCGTGGCAAAGACCGGTCACACAGCTGCACTCATGGACACGCTCCGCCGCCTCCTCGACCTCCGCGCATAGTCCCTAGCGTCGAGGTCAGGCGCCGTCGGCGGCGACCTCACGGATGTGGGCCATGCGGAGGGCATCGAGCTCTTCGGCGGCCGCCTCGTCCTCAGCCATCGCCGCGTCGATGTCGGCGTCAGCGAAGCCGAGCACGCCCATGTCGGCAAAGGCCTTCTGGATCTTGTCGCCCCACAGGCCGATGTCGCGCAGGATGGGGACGATGCGCATGAACAGGAACCCGCGGAACGTGCGCTGCAGCTCGCTCCTGTCGACGTACGTCGACACCTCGTCGGGCAGGCCGAGGGTGCTCCACACCTCCTCGCCGAGGAACCGGTCGCGCATGCGGTAGCACGCGTCGACGCAGAACTCCTCGCGCTCGTCGCGCTCGGCCTGGGTCAGCTGCGGGTAGTAGTCGCGCAGCGCCAGCCGTCCGAACATCACGTGGCGCGCCTCGTCCTGCATCACGTAGGCGTTGATCGCCTTCGCCATCGGGTCGGCGGCCTGGTTGCGGATGAGCGCGAACGCGGCGAGGGCCAATCCCTCGATCAGCACCTGCATGCCGAGGTACGTCATGTCCCAACGGCTGTCGCTGATGACGTCGTCGAGCAGCGAGCGCAGGTTCGCGTTCAGCGGGTAGACCAGCTCGATCTTGTCGTGGAGGTAGCGGCTGTAGACCTCGACGTGACGGGCCTCGTCGATCACCTGCGTGGCCGCGTAGAATTTCGAGTCGATGTCGGGGACCGTCTGCACGATCTTGGCGGTGCAGATGAGCGCGCCCTGCTCGCCGTGCATGAACTGGCTGAACTGCCAGGCGGCGAGGTGCCGACGCACGTCGCCGCGGTCCTTCGGCCCCATCTTGTTCCACCACTCGGTGCCGACGATCGGGATGATGTCGTCAGGGACGCCCAACGGGTTGTCGGGGTCGACCTCGCCCGACCAGTCGATGCGATCCGAGCCGATCCACTGCCGGCGCGTTCCCTTGTCGTAGAGGCGCAGCAGCTGGTCGCGGCCGTCTTGGTAGTCGAAGTCGAACATCGTCGTGCCGGGGCTGTCGAGACCCCACCCGTGCTCGCCGGTGTCGATCGCGTGCGTCGTCATCTTCGCCCCCTCGTCACAGCCGCCCAGGCCGATCGAAGGAGCCTACGAC
>JBEEGB010000118.1:0-2584 GCA_041166585.1 Acidimicrobiaceae bacterium | reverse complement strand
GCTGTGGACAGGCTCAGAGCGGGCAGGGCGAACGGTGAGAAAACCCGCGGAGCGCTACCGTTCTCCCATGGACCTCGGACCCGCTGAGCTGCTCATCATCCTCCTCGTGGTGCTCGTGCTGTTCGGGGGCGCCAAGCTGCCGCAGCTGGCTCGATCGCTCGGCCAGGCCAAGAACGAGTTCGAGCGTGGCACCCGCGGGGAAGGCAAGCCGGAAGCGCCTACGGAGCCCTGACGTCGAAGGTGACCCACGGCGCGGCGCTCGGATCGATGAGCGAGAAGCCCGCCCCGGGATCCCAGCGCCAGGTGGCCGGGGGCGTGATGACGTCGACCGCGCCGTCGCCGAGCCGCACCCAGTACCTCGACTCCACCTGCGAGCCGGTGGCGAGCTCGGCCTTGGCGGACGATGCCGCGCCGAGGACGACGGTCGACGGACCGCCCGGCAGCGGCACCGTCACATCACCGCCCTCACAGCCGAACAGCGTCACCGCGGTGGGGCTCATGCGAACACGAGCGGCGATGGCTCGGTCGGGTGTGGCCGCGCGGTCGACGACGCAGACGCGGTCGGCCTCGTTCGCGACCGCGGCGTAGGTCACAAAGGCCGGCCGGTCTGGCAGCGGCTTGGCGCGGATCGTGAGGTCGAGCGAGGGCGCCCGCACGCGGCGGAGCAGCCCGACGTCGGGGCGAACGGCGCGGCCGTCTGAGACCGTCTGGAGGCGGTACACGGCCCGGTCCGGGAACCGGTCGAACAGCTCGAGGTTCCGGCCGCCCAGGTCCGCGGCGAAGAGCGTGACATCGGAGAGCTCGGCCGAGTTGCCGAGAGCCCCGCGCGGGTGGAGAACGTAGGCGCCGTCCTCGCCGTCCGGCACGACGACGACGGCACGGCCTCGCACGCTTGACCGCACGGCGTCGACCTCGCGAGCGATGTCGTCGCGCACTCGCTCGTTCCTGCGGATCTTGTCGCCCGCCTCGACGACGGTGCCCAGGATGACCAACGGCACCAGGAGCGCGGCGAGCAGTGCCCGCCGGCGCACGACGTCCACGATCGCGACCGCCATCAGCATCGTGGCCGGGATCAGCAGCCCGAGGTAGTAGTGCGGCCCGTAGAGGTCCTTGCCCCCGATGATCAGGTAGTTGCCGTAGTACAGGCAGTAGCCGGCCGGGTAGATGACGGCGATCGACCCGAGCACCAGCAGCGCGTTGCGGCGGGTCCGCCACAGGATGACGGCGCCCCACACCAGGAGCGGCAGCGAGACCAGGCCGCCGAAGAGCCAGTGCGGGAAGGCGCGCAGGTTCGTCCGCAGGGCGAGGAACGACTGGCCGGGCCCGAAGTGGATGGCGCGGCCGCCCTCGGCGATCGTGCGATCGCCGAACCCGAACGCGTCGTTGCCGCCGATCGCCCAGAGCGGGAACTTCAAGGGGTTGCCGGTGGTCGCGACGTTGTAGGCGAGGCACAGCGCGAGGACGGGCAGCGCACCGGCAGCCATCACGACGGCGTTGCGGAGCGCAAGACGGACAGCGCCGAGGCTGACCGCCATCCAGATGAGCAGGACGAGCCCGAGCATCAGGCCCTCGATGGGTCTGAGGAAGAACAGCAGCCCGTGCACGAACCCGGCCGCAGCCATCCAACGCCAGCGGCGCGTGTCCATGGCGCGGCCGGCGAGGGCGATGACCGTCGACGCCAGGAGCACGGCGAACACGTAGGACAGGTAGAGCGCGCTCTGCACGATCACGAGCGGCGACAGCGCGAACACCGCCGCGGCGACGAGCGCGGTGCGGTCGTCGCGCAGCAGCTGCCGTGCCGCGCTGAAGATCGCGATCACCGCCCCGGCCGCGATCAGTGCCAACGCGATGCGGGTCGACCCGAAGACGAGGTCGGTGAACGCCATCACCGCGGGCAGCACGGGTTGCACCACGAGCAGCAACCGGTCGTCCTTGCGCCCTGACATCCACGGCCGGAACGCATCGCCCTGCGCGGGAGCAGAGAGGGTCACGTGGCCGTGGCGGAAGAGCTCGGCCTGCAAGACGTAGACCGGCTCGTCGTTGTTGGCCGAGAGGTTGTCGAAGAAGTGGCTGCCGATCGCGAGCGACAGGACGAACGACATCGCGGCAATCGCGATGACGCCCAGCCATGGTCCGCGGGCGCGGATCAGCGGGCTCGCCACTCGGGCTCGCGGCCCTCAGCTCTCGCCCGAACCGCCTCCGCGGCGTCGTCGGTCGCGGCCACCACCTTGCGCATCGTCTCGCCGAACCGGATGGCGTCGAGCATCGGCAGCTGCGCGGCCCGGGTCGCCACCTCCTTGGTGGCGCGCGCCGCCAGCGGCGCCGCCTTGAGCAGGCGGTCCGCCAACCGGCGCGCCTCCGGGAGCAGCTCGTCGTGGGGCACCACCCAGCCGACGAGACCCATGTCCTTCGCCCGATCGGCGGTGATCCGGTCGCCGGTGAGGAGCAGCTCCATCGCCGGTTGCCAGCCGATGCGCTGCGGCAGACGGATGGCTCCGACGATCGTGGCCGCGCCGATGAGCACCTCCGGGTAGCCGAACTCGGCCCGCTCGCTCGCGATCACGAAGTCGCACCACGTCACCAG
>JBEEGB010000117.1:0-4511 GCA_041166585.1 Acidimicrobiaceae bacterium | reverse complement strand
CGACGTGCTGCAGTACCCCGATCTCATGCGGCGCGCGCTGCGCCGCGGTGCGCACGTCCACGCGGTGTCGCAGTTCGTCGCCGACGAGGTGATCGCCGAGCTCGCGGCCGAACCGGAGCGCGTGCACGCCATCCCCAACGGGCTGACGCCGCGGCCGGCGGGAGACCAGGCGCGTGGTCGCCGTCGCGCCGGTGGCGAACGCTACGTGCTCGCGATCGGCACGATCGAGCCGCGCAAGGACCTGCCGTCGCTCGTGCGGGCGTTCGACGACGTCGCCGATGACGACCCGGACCTTCGCCTCGTCGTCGCAGGGCAGGATGGTTGGGGCGTGGACGACTTCGACGCTGCCTTGGCGGCCGCCCGCCACCGCGGCCGGGTCGTGCGCCTCGGCTTCGTCAGCGACGACGAGCGCGCCGACCTCCTTGCCGGCGCCGCCGCGTTCGCGTTCCCGTCCGTCTACGAGGGCTTCGGCCTTCCCCCGCTCGAGGCCATGGCCGCTGGCGTGCCGGTGGTGACGACGCGAACCGGCGCGATCCCCGAGACCGTCGGCGACGCGGCCATCCTCGTCGAGCCCGGCGATCGGGACGGGCTCGCCGCCGCGCTCGTCACCGCGACGAGCGATGAGGCGCAGCGAGCCACGCTCATCGAGCGGGGCCGGGCCCGTGCCGCCCGCTTCTCCTGGGACGACACGGCGGCGTCGATGGTGCGGCTCTACCGCTCCCTCTGCTAGCAACGCGACATGCGAGCGCTCGTGACAGGGGCGAGCGGCTTCGTCGGCCGCCACCTGATCGAGCACCTGCGCGCCTGCGGCGACGAGGTCACCGGCTGCGATCGCGCCGACGGCAGCTGCGACATCAACGACCGGTCGTCGGTCGCCGAGGTCGTGGGACGGGTGCGGCCCGAAGCCGTGTACCACCTCGCCGGTTGGAGCGACGTCGGCAGCTCGTGGGCCTCCCCCGTCGAGGTGTTCAGGGCCAACGCGGAGGGGACGCTCAACGTCCTGCTCGCGTGCGCGGAGACAGGAGTCGCCCGCGTGCTCGCCGTGTCGAGCGCCGACATCTACGGCGTGGTGACCGAGGACGAGCTCCCGCTCCACGAGGACGCGCCGCTGCGACCCGTCACGCCCTACGCGGCGAGCAAGGTCGCGGCCGACTTCCTCAGCTTGCAGTCATGGCTCGGCCGCAAGCTCCCGGTGCTGCGGGTGCGGGCGTTCAACCACCTCGGCCCCGGGCAGGCGCCGCAGTTCGTCGCCCCCGCGCTGGCCGAGCGCATCGCCCGCAACGAGCTCACCGGTGGTCACGAGATCCCGGTCGGCAACCTCTCGCCCCGCCGCGACTTCACCGACGTGCGCGACGTCGTGCGCGCCTACCGGCTGCTCGTCGAGCGCGGCGAGCCGGGGATGGCCTACAACGTCTGCTCCGGCAAGGACATCGCCGTGCGCGACCTCGCCGAGCGCCTGCTCGCCATGTCGACACGGCCGATGGAGCTGGTGACCGACCCCGCGCTCGAACGTCCCGTCGACATCCCCGTGCTCCGCGGCGACAACAGCCGGCTGCGGGCCGCCACCGGCTGGACCCCGCAGATCCCGATCGACGTGACCCTCGCCGACCTCCTCGACGACATGCGCAAGCGCGTCACCCCACCCTGACCCATCCGTTTGTGCGGTCCTGAGTCGGGAATTCTCCGACTCAGGACCGCCAGAACGGGTTGCAGTGGGTCAGGGGCCGCGGCGGGCGCGGACGCGGCGCATGGCGTCGCGCAGCAGCTCTCGCTCCCGAAGATCGAGGTGCGAGCTGTCCGCGGCGAGGAGCCGGGCGTCCCACTCGTCGAGCACGCGGCGGTCGAAGCTGCCGTCCGTTCGCTCGAGCCATGCGAGGTCGTTGTCGAGCAGCGCGACGAGGAGCTCGAGCTCGGTGTGGCGCGCCGCCACGGCCGGGAGGCGCTCGGCCTTGGCCACGGGGTAGATCGTCCCGGCGACGAGCTCGTGCGGCTCCATCTTGAACAGGCCGGCAAGGAGCACGACCGTGCGCTCGCCGGGCACGGTCATGCCGGCCTCGAGGTGCGACACCGCGGTTCGCGACACGGCGAGGCGCTCGGCGAGCTCCTGCTGCGTGTAGCCCAGCTTGGCCCGGAGGTCAGCGATCCGCCTTCCCAGGTTCTCCTGCACGTGCCAACCCACTTCGCAGACGGACGGACCTCGCCAGCGTAGAACGATGGAGATGGTCAACCGCGCACTCATCACCGGGATCACCGGCCAGGACGGCTCGTACCTCGCCGAGCTGTTGCTCTCCAAGGGCTACGAGGTCGTCGGGATGGTGCGCCGCTCCAGCACCGTGAACTTCGAGCGGATCGCCCACATCCAGGACAAGGTCGAGCTCACCGCCGGCGACCTGCTGGACGAGGTGTCGATGATCAACATCCTCCGCGACCACCGGCCCACCGAGGTCTACAACCTCGCCGCGCAGTCGTTCGTGCAGACCTCGTGGAGCCAGCCCGTCTTCACCGGCGAGACCACCGCGCTCGGCGTCACCCGCATCCTCGATGCCATCCGCATCGTCGACCCCGGCATCCGCTTCTACCAAGCCAGCTCGAGCGAGATGTTCGGCAAGGTGCTCGAGGTGCCCCAGCACGAAGGCACGCCCTTCTACCCTCGCTCGCCCTACGGCGTCGCCAAGGTCTACGGGCACTGGATCACGGTCAACTACCGCGAGTCCTACGACCTCCACGCCAGCTCGGGGATCCTGTTCAACCACGAGTCGCCTCGGCGCGGCCTCGAGTTCTCGACCCGCAAGATCAGCCACGGCGTCGCCCAGATCGCGCTCGGCATGGCCGACGAGCTGCGCCTCGGCAACCTCGAGTCGCAGCGCGACTGGGGCTTCGCCGGCGACTACGTCGAGGCCATGTGGCTGATGCTCCAGCAGGACGAGCCCGGCGACTTCGTGGTCTCGACCGACGAGACGCACTCGGTGCGTGAGCTGTGCGAGGTCGCGTTCGGGCATGCCGGGCTCGACTGGGAGCGTCACGTCGTGATCGACGAGAAGTTCTTCCGTCCCGCGGAGGTCGATCTCCTGGTGGGCGATTCGAAGAAGGCCCGCACGACGCTGGGGTGGAAGCCGAAGGTCGCCTTCCCCGAGCTCGTCCGCATGATGGTGGACGCCGACCTCGCCCTCCTCCGAGGCGAGCTGAGACCGCGGTAGATGGTCTGCGCCGCAACCGGCGAAACCTAGACTCGCCGTCAGTGGAACCCCGCCCCTGCCTGTCGGTGGTGATGCCGTGCTTCAACGAGCGCGCCACGCTCCAAGACATCATCGAGCGGGTGCTCGCGTCGCCGTACACGGCTGAGCTCGTCATCGTCGACGACGGCTCGACCGACGGCTCTCGGAAGATCGCCGCGAAGATGGCCGACACCGACAGCCGCGTGCGCGTCTTCGAGCAACCTCAGAACCAGGGCAAGGGCGCAGCATTGCGCCGAGGCTTCGAAGAGGCGACCTCGCCGTTCGTGATCGTCCAGGACGCCGACCTCGAGTACGACCCCGTCGACTACGAGGCGGTGCTCGAGCCGCTGCTCGACGACAGAGCCGACGTCGTCTACGGCTCGCGCTTCCTCGGTGGCGACGCGCGGCGCGTCCTCTACTTCTGGCACTCGATGGGCAACAAGCTGCTCACGCTCACGTCGAACGTCTTCACCGACCTCAACCTCACCGACATGGAGACGTGCTACAAGGCGTTCCGTCGCGAGGTGCTCGACACGATCACCATCGAGGAGGACCGTTTCGGCTTCGAGCCCGAGATCACCGCCAAGGTGGCGATGGGCCAGTGGCGGGTCTACGAGGTGGGCATCTCCTACGCGGGTCGCACGTACGACGAAGGCAAGAAGATCGGGTGGAAGGACGGGGTGCGGGCCTTCGTCTGCATCGTGAAGTACTCCAAGCTGGGCGCCCGCTTCCGCCACCGCTCGCGATGATCACCGTCCTCGCCGGTGGGGTCGGGGCCGCCCGGTTCCTCAGCGGGCTGCTCCAGGTGGTCGATCCCGCGGACGTCGTCGCCGTCGTCAACACCGGAGACGACACCGTGCTGCACGGGCTGTACATCAGCCCGGACCTCGACACGGTGACGTACACCCTGGCCGGCGCGATCAACCCGGAGACCGGTTGGGGTCTGCGAGACGAGTCGTGGCAGGCGATGGCCCTGGTGCGCCAGTACGGGGGCGAGGCGTGGTTCCAGCTGGGCGACCGGGATCTCGGCACCCACCTGTTCCGCACAGGGCGGCTCGCCGAGGGCTTGCCCCTCTCGGCCGTCACCGCGGAGATCGCCGCGGGTTGGAACCTCGAGCTGCGGCTCCTCCCCGTGACCGACGACCCGCTGCGCACCATGGTCACCGTGATCGACACGGACGGGGTCGAGCGCGAGGTCGGGTTCCAGGAGTACTTCGTGAAGCGCCAGCACGGCGTGCCGGTCACCTCGATCCGCTTCGGCGGTGCGGATGCGGCGCGACCGGGCCCGGGTGTCCT
>JBEEGB010000116.1:0-5699 GCA_041166585.1 Acidimicrobiaceae bacterium | reverse complement strand
CGTGAACGTCTCGGCCGTCGCCTCGGGCTTGTTCCAGTAGCCCTTCACGATGTTGGGCCCGCGCACCCAGAGCTCGCCGACGGCTTCGCCACCAGATGCGATCTCGTTGCCGTCGTCGTCGACGATCTTGGCGTCGCAGATCGGGAGGATCGGGCCGCAGCTGTCGGGCCGAGCGATGTAGTCGATGCCGGAGTTCGACGAGCAGGTCGATGACGTCTCCGTCATCCCCCACCCGTTGGTCGGCACCCGTCCGGGGAACAGCTCCTCGATGCGACGCACGAGCTCGGGCGGCGCCGGGGCGCCCCCGTAGCCGATCGACTTCACGCTGGAGATGTCGGTCTTCCCGAAGCTGGGCGACTCGAGGAGCTGCCAGACCATCGCGGGCACGCCGCCGATCTGGGTGATCCGCTCCCGCTCGATCAGCTCGAGGGCGCGCTCCGGGTCCCACTTGTACATGATCACGAGCTTCGTGCCGAAGGCGACGGCGCTCAGCATCATGGCGTGGCAGCCGGTGACGTGGAAGAGCGGCACCGAGAGCATCGTCGCCATCTCGGTCGCGCCGGACAGCGCGTCCGCGGCGGACGTGTCGTCCGCGTCCTTGCGCGCCGCCGCGGCCATGAAGCCGTAGGCCAGCGACATCGAGTTGGTGCAGATGTTGCGGTGCGTGCCGAGCGCGCCCTTCGGGAACCCGGTGGTGCCCGACGTGTAGAAGATCGTGGCGTCGTCCTCCGGGACGAGCTCTACATCCGGAGGCGTGGCATCGGCTGCGACGTCGCCGAGCACCTCGTTGAACGAGTCCTCGCCCGCCGCGAGCGGGCTCTCGTTCCTCGCGATGATGATGCCGGAGAGGTCGAGGTCGTCGTAGGGGCGCAGGCGCTGGGCCCGCTCCTCGTCAGCGACGAGCACCTTGGCGCCGGAGTCGCGGATGCCGTACGCCAGCTCGGCGCCGGTCCCCCACGCGTTGAGCGGCACGATGATCGCGCCGGCCACGGTGGCGCCCCAGAACGCGATCATCCACTCGGGGAAGTTGCGCATGGCCAGTGCGACCCGGTCGCCCTTCTGCACGCCGTACCGGTCGATCAACCGGTGGGCGAAGGTGGAGGCCATCCGGTAGTGCTGGTCGAAGCTGATGCGCTCGTCCTCGTAGACGATGAGGATCTTCTCGCCGTGCAAGGAGGAGAGGTCGAGCACCGATCGCAGCGTCGGTGGCGCGTTCTTCCACGCCCGGATGGGCACGCCGCGGAGGTCCAGCTCCTCCATCTCGAACAGCTGCCCCGGACCCGTGAGCTCCTCACGGATCTCCGCGACGGACTTCGGCATCGACACTCCCCCAAAACTCGAACTGGCGTGCGTTAGGGGGTCTATTGCCCCTTAACGCACGCCAGTTGAGCAGATCTAGCCGATCGACTCCTCACCGGCAGCGACCGCCGCGACCTCGACCGCAGCAGCGGGCTCGGCCTCGGGGATGTAGTCGCCGGAGATGCTCGACAGCCACTCGGCTGCGTCGGTCTCGGAGGAGTAGAACGACATCGGCTCGTACTCGGGAGCATCGGTGCCGATGTTGCGGTAGTCGAGCGTGCCCGTCCCCGCGGGGATGAGCTTGCCGATGATGATGTTCTCCTTGAGGCCGAGCAGTCCATCGCTCTTGGACTCGATCGCGGCCTCGGTGAGCACCCGGGTGGTCTCCTGGAACGATGCAGCTGAGAGCCACGAGTCCGTTGCCAGCGAGGCCTTCGTGATGCCCATGAGCTCGGGACGGCCCTCGGCCGGGGTCTTGCCCTCCTGCACCAGCAGGCGGTTGACGTCGGCGTAGACCTTGGCGTCGACCCGCTCGCCTGGCAGGAAGGTCGAGTCGCCCGGCTCCTGCACCGCGACACGGCGGGTCATCTGGCGCACGATGAGCTCGATGTGCTTGTCGTGGATCGACACGCCCTGGTCGCGGTACACCTTCTGGACCTCCTGCACGAGGTAGGTCTGCGTCTCGCGGACGCCCCTGATCTCGAGCAGCTCCTTCGGGTCGCGCGGGGTCTTGTCGTCGCCCACGATCGGGTCACCGGCCTTGATCTCGTCGCCGTCGCGCACAGCGAGGCGCTGCAGCGTCGGGATCGTGTGCGTCTCCTCCGTGCCGTCGTCGCCGACGATGGTGATGACGCGGCCCTTGCCCTCGTCCTCGGCCACGCGCACCACACCCGAGGTGCGGGCCAGGGTGGCCTTGCCCTTCGGGCTGCGGGCCTCGAACAGCTCGACGACGCGCGGCAGACCACCGGCGATGTCGGAGCCGGCGATGCCACCGGTGTGGAACGTGCGCATGGTGAGCTGGGTGCCGGGCTCGCCGATCGACTGCGCGGCGATGACGCCGACGGCCTCACCGAGCTCGATCGTCTTGCCGGTGGCCAGCGAACGGCCGTAGCACTTGCGGCACACGCCGAGCTCGGCCTGGCAGGTGAGCGGTGACCGCACCCGCACGCGGGTGACGGTGACGTCGTCGCTGAGGGCCTCGAGGTCGATGTCGCCGATCTCGGTGCCGACCGGGATGACCCGACCGGTCGCCAGCTTCACCTCCTGCGTGACGGTCCGGCCGAAGAGCCGGGTCTCGAGGTAGGTGCGCTTGAGCGTGGCGCCCGGCACGGCCTTCTCGCCGACGAACTTGCCCTCGTCGTCGTAGTAGCCGTCGGGTCCGACGTCGTCGAGCCAGAGGCCGAGGACCGGCACGTTCTCGCGAGCGCAGTCCTCCTCACGGATGATGAGCTCCTGCGCGACGTCGACCAGACGACGGGTGAGGTAGCCGGAGTCGGCGGTGCGCAGCGCGGTGTCGACGAGTCCCTTGCGGGCGCCGGGGGTGGCGATGAAGTACTCGAGCATCGCGAGGCCTTCACGGAAGTTCGACTTGATCGGGCGAGGGATCATGTCGCCTCGGGGGTTGGCCACGAGGCCACGCATGCCCGCGATCTGGCGGACCTGCATCATGTTCCCTCGGGCACCCGAGCCGACCATCATGTCGATGGGGTTGAACGCGTCCTTGCGGAGGCTCTCCTCCATCGCCTGGCGCACCTCTTCGGTGGCCTTGGTCCAGATCTCGACTTCCTTCTGGCGGCGCTCACCGTCGGTGATGATGCCCTTGTAGAACTGCTGCTCGACCTTGTCGGCGTCCTTCTCGTGCCGTTCGAGGATGTCCTTCTTCTCGACGGGCGTCTTGACGTCGTCGATCGAGATGGTCAGCCCGGACCTGGCCGCGTAGCGGAAGCACAGGTTCTTGATCGCATCGAGGCTGTTGGCGACGATGGCCTTGGCGTACCCGTACTCGATCGTGCCGTCCGGGTGCTCACGGCGCCCGTTGGCGAGGTGGTCGACGATGCGGCCGATGTCGGCCTTCTTCACCGAGTGGTTCACGTACTCGAAGCCCTCGGGCAGCGTCTGGTTGAAGAAGAGCCGCCCGGCTGTGGTCTTGAGCGGGCCCTCAGGCGTTGCCAGCGTGGGATCGCGGTACTCGATCTCCGCGTGCAGCGTGATCGAGCCCTCGTCGTACGCGGCCTCGACCTCGTAGAGGTTGCGGAAGACGCGACCCTCGCCCTTGTCGGCGGGGACGAGCTCGGTGAGGTAGTAGGCGCCGATCACCATGTCCTGGGTCGGGGTGACGAGCGGACGCCCGTGGGCCGGCGACAGGATGTTGTTGGCCGACAGCATCAGCACGCGGCTCTCGGCCTGCGCCTCCGACGACAGCGGCAGGTGGACTGCCATCTGGTCGCCGTCGAAGTCGGCGTTGAACGCGGTGCAGACCAGCGGATGGATCTGGATGGCCTTGCCCTCGACGAGGACCGGCTCGAAGGCCTGGATGCCGAGGCGGTGCAAGGTCGGTGCTCGGTTGAGCAGCACCGGGTGCTCCTTGATGACCTCTTCGAGCACGTCCCACACCTGCGGGCGACGGCGCTCAACCATGCGCTTGGCCGACTTGATGTTCTGCGCCAGCTCCGCGTCGACGAGGCGCTTCATGACGAACGGCTTGAACAGCTCGAGCGCCATCAGCTTGGGCAGGCCGCACTGGTGCAGCTTCAGCGTGGGGCCGACGACGATGACCGAGCGGCCCGAGTAGTCGACGCGCTTGCCGAGGAGGTTCTGGCGGAACCGACCCTGCTTGCCCTTCAACATGTCGGACAGCGACTTCAGCGGGCGGTTGCCCGGGCCCGTGACGGGCCGGCCGCGGCGACCGTTGTCGAACAGCGCGTCGACGGCCTCCTGGAGCATCCGCTTCTCGTTGTTGACGATGATCTCGGGTGCACCGAGGTCGAGCAGCCGCTTGAGCCGGTTGTTCCGGTTGATCACGCGGCGGTAGAGGTCGTTGAGGTCGGACGTGGCGAAGCGGCCACCGTCGAGCTGCACCATCGGGCGCAGCTCGGGCGGGATCACCGGCACGACGTCGAGGATCATGGCCCGCGGGTCGTTGACCCGTCGGCCGTGGTCGTTGCGACGGTTGAACGCCGTCACGATCTTCAGCCGCTTGATGGCCTTCTGCTTGCGCTGCGCGGACAGCGGGCGCTGACCCTCGGGCGGGTCGATGGCGTTGCGGAGCTTGATCTCCTCCTCATCGAAGTCGATGCGGTCGATCAGGGACTTGATGGCGTCCGCGCCCATGCCGCCTTCGAAGTACTCGCCGTAGCGATCCTTCAGCTCGCGCCACAGCAGCTCGTCTTCGATGATCTGGCGGGCGAACAGGCTCTTGAACTCGTCGAAGGCCCGCTGGAGCAGGTCGATCTCGGAGTCGTAGCGCTCGCGGATGCCGGTGAGGTCCTTCTCCGCCGCCTTCTGGCGGGCACGGAGATCGGCGTCCTTCGCGCCCTCGGCCTCGAGCGCCCCGAGCTCCTTCTCGAGCTCCTCCTGACGCCGGGCGAGCTCGAGCTCGCGCTCCTTTTCGATCGCGTCCTTCTCACCGATGAGCTCGGCTTCGAGGTTGGGCAGGTCTTCGTGACGACGATCGTCGTCGGTCCAGGTGACGAGGTTGGCCGCGAAGTAGATGACCTTCTCGAGCTGCTTTGCCTTCAGCTCCTCACGGACCTCGGTGCCCATGAGCAGGTAGGCCAGCCACGACCGCGTGCCGCGCAGGTACCAGATGTGCACGACGGGCGCGGCCAGCTCGATGTGGCCCATGCGCTCGCGCCGGACCTTCGAACGGGTGACCTCGACGCCGCAGCGCTCGCAGATGATGCCCTTGAACCGAACGCGCTTGTACTTGCCGCAGTAGCACTCCCAGTCCTTGGTGGGACCGAAGATCTTCTCGCAGAACAGGCCGTCCTTCTCCGGACGCAGCGTGCGGTAGTTGATCGTCTCGGGCTTCTTGACCTCACCGTTGGACCACGTGCGGATCGAGTCGGCCGTAGCCAGCCCGATTCGCAGCTGATCGAAATTGTTGACGTCCAACATCAGTAGCTCCGCTCCCGTCGCCGCTCGTCTTCTTCGTCGGACCCGCGTTCGGGGCGACTGATATCGATGCCGAGCTCTTCTGCCGCTCGGAACACGTCCTCGTCGAGCTCTCGCATCTCGATCTGCTCACCGGCGACAGAGAGCACCTCGACGTTGAGGCACAGGGCCTGCATCTCCTTGATGAGCACCTTGAAGCTCTCGGGGATGCCGGGCTCGGGGATGTTCTCGCCCTTGACGATGGCCTCGTAGACCTTCACGCGGCCGAGCACGTCGTCGGACTTGAT
>JBEEGB010000115.1:0-7045 GCA_041166585.1 Acidimicrobiaceae bacterium | reverse complement strand
GACGATGGTCGTCGCCGGCGTGTTCATGATCGCCCGCTTCTACGGCGTGTTCTTCCACGGCTACTCGATCGGTGACGGCAACCTCAACGCGCTCGCGGTGATCGGCGGGGTCACCGTGCTCGGCGGTGCCGGGCTGGCGTTCGTGCAGAACGACATCAAGAAGGTGCTCGCCTACTCGACCGTGAGCCAGCTGGGCTACATGGTGAAGGCGCTCGGCGTCGGGGCGTGGACGGCTGCGTTGTTCCACCTCTTCACGCACGCGTTCTTCAAGGCCGGCCTGTTCCTCGGTTCCGGCTCGGTGGCCCACTCGGTCCACAGCTTCGACATGAAGAAGGACATGGGTGGCATGAAGCGCTTCATGCCCAAGACGTGGCTGACGTTCATGGTCTGCACCGGTGCGCTGATCGGCATCCCTCCCTTGGCCGGCTTCTGGTCGAAGGACGAGATCCTCTCGGGCGCCCACCAGGTCGGCGCCCACAACGGCTTCGAGGCGTTCGTGGTGGTCGGTCTGCTCGGCGCGCTCATGACGGCGGCGTACATGACCCGTTGCGTGTACCTCACCTTCTACGGAGAGCCTCGCGGTGCCGCGGCCGACCCGCACCACCATCCCCACGAGTCCGGCCCGCGCATCGTCGTGCCGCTGCAGATCCTCGCGACGCTCGCGGTGCTCGCCGGCTTCGCCAACTGGCCGTTCGCGTTCCCGAGCGACTCGTTCAAGGCCCGCTTCGAGCACTTCGTGCAACCCGCAGCGGGCTACTTCCCGTCGGTCCACATCGTCGAGTTCACGCCGGCGATCGCCGTGGGCTCGACCCTCATCGGCCTGCTCGGCATCGGCCTCGCGTACATGTACTGGTTCAGGGGGGCCTTCCACGGTGCCACGGAGCGATCGAGGCTCGCACGCGTCGGCCACACCGTGTTGGTGAACAAGTACTACTTCGACCACCTCTACACCGGCGTCATCGCCGGTGGCACCAAGGGCCCCATCGCCAACGCCGCCAACTGGGTCAACCAGAACGTCATCGACGGCATCGTCAACGGCACGGCGGTCGTGGCGCGGGCGACGGCCGGCTGGCTCTACCGAAACATCGACCAGGGCGCCATCGACGGCACCGTCAACGGCTCAGGCATGGGAGCCGAAGGCGCGGGCCAGATCCTCCGCCGCATGCAGACCGGACGCGTCCAGCAGTACGGCACGTTGCTCTTCGGCGGTGCCGTCGTGCTCGCCGGCATCCTCATCTTCGCCATCTGACCAGGGGAAACACAGAGACCGACATGGAAGACGTCCTGAAGCACTGGGGTCCAAGCCTGGCGATCTTCATCCCGCTCATCGGTGCGGCGGTGATGATGCTGGTGCCGAAGGCCGAGGAGGAGCTCCACAAGCTCATCGCGCTCCTGAGCTCGCTCGCCGTCCTCGCGGTGAGCGTCGGGATCGCGGTGTTCTTCGACTACGACCACAGCGGCGACCTGCAGTTCCTGCAGAACCAGAAGTGGATCGAGGTCATCAACAGCCGCTACATCCTCGGCATCGACGGCATCTCGTTGCCGCTGCTGCTGCTCACCGCGGTGATCGTGCCGCTGGTGATCGTGTACTCGTGGAACCACTGGCCCGAGCCGCGGAACCCGAAGGCGTTCCTGATCCTCACCCTGATCCTCGAGACGGGCATGGTCGGCACGTTCGTCGCACAGGACCTGATCCTGTTCTTCGTGTTCTTCGAGGTCGTGCTGCTGCCGATGTACTTCATGATCGGCGTGTGGGGTGGCGAGCAGCGCCAGTACGCGGCGATCAAGTTCTTCCTGTTCACGTTGTTCGGCTCGGCGCTGATGATCGTCAGCTTCCTCGCCTTGTACTTCCTCGCGAAGGACGGCAGCGGGAACGCGCTCCACACGTTCTCGATGATCGACCTGGCGCGGTTCCATGGCGACGGCATCGCCCACACCACGCAGCTGGTGGTGTTCGGCGGCATGTTCATGGGCTTCGGCATCAAGGTGCCGATCTTCCCCTTCCACACCTGGCTGCCCGATGCCCACACGCAGGCGCCCACGCAGGGTTCGGTGATCCTTGCCGCGGTGCTGCTGAAGCTCGGCACGTACGGGTTCATCCGCATCGCCATCCCGATCCTCCCGGACGCGGCCCACACGTGGGCCCCGTGGATCGGTCTGCTGGCGGTGATCGGCATCATCTACGGCGCGCTGTGCTGCCTCGCGCAGACCGACATGAAGCGGATGATCGCGTTCTCGTCCGTGTCCCACATGGGCTTCGTGATGCTCGGCATCGCCACGCTCACGCCGTTCGGCCTCAACGCGGCGGTGATGGGCATGGTCGCCCACGGCCTCATCACCGGCATGCTCTTCTTCATCGCCGGTTCGGTGAAGGACCGCTTCCACACCTTGGAGATCAAGCGCCTCGGCGGCCTGCTCCTCCAGGCGCCGCGCATGGGCTGGCTGCTCGGGTTCTGCGTGATGGCGTCGCTGGGCCTGCCAGGCCTGGCTGGCTTCTGGGGTGAGTTCCCGGCGGTCCTGGCTTCGTACCAACCGGCCGACGGCCTGTCCCAACCGCTGTTCCGCGTCTACATGGTCGTGGCCGCGATCGGCACCGTCTTGGCGGCGAGCTACCTGCTCTGGCTGCTGCAGCGCATCGCGTTCGGCACCCCGCAGGACGAGTGGCAGGGCCACGAGTTCCACGACGTCGAGCCGCCGGAGTGGATCGCGTGGGCACCGTTGCTCCTCGGCATCGTGGTGATCGGCTTCTACCCGAACTTCATCTTCCACGTCACCGACGGCGGCGTGCAGCAGGCCCTCAGCGGCGTGCAGAGCCTGGCCTTCGGGAAGTAAGGCCCGATGCTGCTCGCGTTCGCCACCCCGCAGATCGACTACCACGCGTTCGCGCCCGAGCTCGTACTCACCGGCGCGCTCGTGGTGCTACTGTTGGTCGACCTCGCTTCGGATCGGAACCGGCCGCTGCTGGGCGCCGTGGCCGGGATCGGTCTGCTGGCATCGATGGTCCCGGTGCTGACGCTGGCGGTCGACGGGGCCGACCGCAGCATGTTCGGCGGCGCCTACGTCGTCGACAACTTCGCGCTGACGATGAAGGCGCTGTTCCTGATCTCCGGGTACGTGGTGGTGCTGCTGTCCACCAACTACATCGCCGAGGGCGACTACTACGAAGGCGAGTACTACTTCCTCCTACTCAGCTCGATCCTCGGCATGACGATCATGGCGTCGAGCCGCGACCTCATCTCGATCTTCGTCGCCTTGGAGACGCTGTCCATCCCGGCGTACATGCTCGCCACGTGGCGCAAGCGGGACGACAAGAGCAACGAGGGCGGGCTCAAGTACTACCTGATGGGGGTGTTCGCCACCGCCATCATGCTCTACGGCATGTCGCTGATCTTCGGCGTCACCGGGTCGACCGTGCTTACCCAGATCGGCGCTGTGCTGTCCCAGACCGGGACGAAGCCGATCGTGACGCTCGGCGTGATCTTCTGCGTCGTCGGCTTCGCGTTCAAGGTGTCCGCCGTGCCGTTCCACACATGGGCACCGGACACGTACCAGGGCGCGCCCACGCCGATCACCGCGTTCCTGTCCGTCGGGTCGAAGGCGGCCGGGTTCGTCGCCATCATGGAGCTCGTCTTCATCGGCTTCTTCAACCAGCACGAGATCTGGGAGCCCATGTTCTGGGTGCTCGCCGTGCTGACGATGACCATCGGCAACCTCATCGCGCTGCGCCAGACGAACGTGGTGCGGCTGTTCGCGTACTCGTCGATCGCCCAAGCCGGGTACATGCTCGCCCCGCTCGCGGTGGCCGGCACCGCCGCGACGCGGGATCAGTCGATCAGCGCGACCGTCGTGTACCTGTTGGTGTACTCCGCGATGAACCTCGGCGCGTTCGCGGTGATCATCACCGTGGCCCGCAAGACGCGCTCGGCGGAGCTCTCCTCGTTCGGCGGCCTGTTCGAGTACGCCCCCGGGCTCGCGGTGCTCATGACCGTGTTCCTCTTCGCCCTCGCCGGCATCCCGCCACTCGGCGGCTGGTTCGCCAAGTTCGTGATCTTCCGGGCCACCGCGGGAGCCGGCACCGGTGCCGGCTACACGCTGGCGGTGTTCGTCGCCGTGAACTCGGTGATCGCGCTCTTCTACTACGCCCGCATCGCGCAGGAGATGTGGTTCAAGCCCGTGCCCGACGGAGACACCACGCCGGTGCGCATCCCGCCCGCGTTGGGCGCCGCACTCGGCATCTGCGTCCTCGCCACGGTCGCGATCGGCTTCTACCCCCAGATCGTCGGCCGCCTCGGCGACATGGCCCACCTCGTCTGACTCCCGCTCGAATGTTGGATGCGAACGGTGCGAATTGCGCTGCTCTGCCTCCGAAGTTGGCGGATGATTGCGGCGTGACCACGTGAACGCGCTCGAGCGGGAGGTCGCCGAGCGGGTCGCGGCGCGGGGGCCGGTGCCGTTCTCCGAGGTCATGGAGCTGGCGCTCTACGAACCGGAGCACGGCTTCTACTCGAGCGGCGGCTCCGCGGGACGGCGGGGCGACTTCATCACCTCGCCCGAGGTGGGACCGCTGTTCGGCGCGGTGGTGGCGAGGGCCCTCGACTCGTGGTGGCGTGAGGCCGGCGAGCCGGACCCGTTCGTGGTCGTCGAGGCCGGCGCCGGTGCGGGGACGCTCGCCGTGTCGGTGCTCGCCGCTCGCCCCGCATGCGCGCCCGCGCTGCGCTACGTGCTGGTCGAGCGGTCCGAGGCGTTGCGCGATCGGCACCGCGAGCACCTGTCCCTCGAGACCCCGGCGTTTGCGTTCGCGCCCGACCACCGCGAGGACGTGGACCTCGACGACGGCGCGCGCCGAGACGACCTCCCCACGGGGCCGATCGTCGTGAGCCTGTCCGACCTGCCCATCCTCGACGGACCGGTCACCGTGATCGCCAACGAGCTCCTCGACAACCTCTCCTTCGACGTCCTCGAGCGTCGGGACGGCCGCTGGCACGAGGTCCGCGTCGGGGTCGACGTCGACGCCGATCACCTCGTCGAGGTGCTCGTTCCCGCCGTCGCACCTCCGGTGTTCGACGCGCCAGACGGCGCGCGGGTGCCCGTCCAAGCCGCGGCCGAGCGATGGGTGCGCGACGCGCTCGCCCTCTCTCGTCCCGGCGGCCGGCTGGTGACCTTCGACTACGCGAGCACGTCGGCCGTGCTCGCGTCCCGCCCCTGGACCGACTGGCTGCGCACGTACCGGGACCAGGCGAGGGGCATCGGTCCGCTGGAAGCGCTCGGCACCCAGGACATCACTGCCGAGGTCGCCGTCGACCAGCTCCCCACGCCGTCGACCAACCGCGACCAGGCCACGTGGCTCCGGGCCCACGGCATCGACGAGCTGGTCGACGAAGGCCGGCGCGTGTGGACGGAACGAGCACAGATCGGCGACCTGGAAGCCGTCAAGGCCCGCAGCCGCATCACCGAAGCCGAAGCCCTCTGCGACCCCACCGGCCCCGGCGCCTTCCGAGTCCTCGAGTGGCACTGACGCCCGGCCATTGTGCGGTTCTGAGTTGGAAAAAGCCCGACTCAGAGCCGCACAAACGAACGGGCGGCGTCAGGGGAGGAACATGCCGCGGCGGGGTTCGTCGGTGTAGACGGGAGGGCGGCCCTGGTCGAAGGCCCGGATGGCTTCGGGCAGGTTCTCGGTGAACCCGAGCATGAGCTGGTTGCGGTCTTCGATCTCGATCGCGGAGTCGAGGCTCGTCGTCTCGAGGTTCACCCACAGCACGTCCTTCGTCATCGAGACCCCGTAGGGGCTGAACTCGCAGATCCGCGCCGCGACTGCCAGCGCCGCGTCCAGCAGCTCACCGTCGGGGACGACCTGCGACACCAGTCCCATGCGCAGCGCCTCGGCGGCATCGGCCACCCGCCCCGTGAGCAGCAGGTCGTTCGAGTGCGCGGCGCCGATCAGGCGGGGGAGCAGGAACGACACGCCCATCTCGGTCGACGTGAGCCCGTTCACGATGCCGGTGGCGTTGAACACCGCCGACTCCGACGCGATGCGCAGCTCCGCGCCGAGCGAAAGGCACATCCCACCGCCGTAGGCCGGTCCGTTCACCGCCGCGATCACCGGTTGCGGCAGGTGCCGCATGAGCGGGATGAGTCGCGAGTAGTAGCGCATCGACCGCTGCGCGATCTGCCCGACTTGGAGCCCGTCGATGTTCGGGATGATGCCGTAGTCCTTGAGGTCGAGGCCCGAGCAGAACGACCGACCCGCACCGGTGACCACGATCACCCGGCAGTCGTTGTCGGCCCCCGTTGCCTCGAGCGCGTCATAGAGCTCGATCACGAGGTCGATCGACATGGCGTTGAGGCGCTCGGGTCGGTTGAGGGTGAGCACCCTCACGTGTTCCTGGGGCGTGTCGACGAGCACGAGATCCGGCATCGGCGGACGTTAGGTCGGGCGGGCCGACCGCGTCGGGCCACGCCCGGCGGTGTGGCCCGCGTATCGTTCGTTCGCCCGGGCTACAGGTCGCGATCAGGAGAGCAACATGGCTGACGAGCAGGAGCACACCGGCGCCGCCATCGAGGACTACTTCGTCGAGGACCGCACCTTTCCGCCGCCCGAGGACTTCAAGGAGAACAGCCTCGTCGCAGGGACGTTCCTCTACGACGAAGCCGATCAGGACTACCAAGGGTTCTGGGCCCGTCAGGCCGCCGAGCTGCTCGACTGGTCGCGGGACTGGCACACCATCTGCGACTGGAAGCTGCCGTTCGCGAAGTGGTTCGTGGGCGGCGAGCTCAACGTCTCCTACAACTGCCTCGACCGCCACGTCGAAGCCGGCCGCGGCGGCAAGGTGGCATACCACTGGGAGGGCGAGCCCGGTGACACCCGCACCATCACCTACGCCGACCTTCTCTCTGAGGTCCAGCGCTTCGCCAACGTGATCCGATCGCTCGGCGTGCAGAAGGGCGACCGCGTCGCCATCTACATGCCGATGATCCCCGAGCTGCCCGTCGCGATGCTCGCGTGCGCCCGCATCGGCGCGCCCCACTCCGTGGTGTTCGGCGGCTT
>JBEEGB010000114.1:0-3178 GCA_041166585.1 Acidimicrobiaceae bacterium | reverse complement strand
CGTCACCGACGATGAGCACGGTGCCGTCGCCGGTGCGCACCGCGTCGTAGAAGTCGCCGCCGACCTGCTGGCCCATCGCGGCGGGGAGGTAACGGGAGGCGAGCTGGAGGCCGGGGACGGGGAGGAGCGACTCGGGCAGCAGGCTGTGCTCGAGCGTCGCCCGCATCTCGACCTGGTCCTGGAACTGTGCCCAGAGGCGCACCTCGCGCAGCGTGGTCTCGGCGAGGTCGCGCAGCTCCCGGCGGGCTTCGTCGGCGAGCGGTGCCACAGATCGGAACGCCACCGCCGGCAACCCTTCAGCCGGCACGCGGAGCTGCGGCTCGAGTGTCTCGGCCCCGGCATCTGTCACGAGGATCTCCGAGCCGTCGGCCAGCTCCGGCACCGCCACCCGGGCGAGCGCGCCTTGGATCTCGTCGAGATCGAGCTCACCCAGCAGCGCGTCGGCCAGCTCCGCGTGGCGACAGGCGGCCTTGGCCGTCCTGGCGTCGTCCGAGTCGGGGTCTTCGTCCCCGATCGGGTCGTCGGCGGCCGGGCGTCCCTCAGCTGGTCGTGAACGTCTCAGCGCCATCCGCGAGGGTCCCTCTCGTCGCGCCTGACGCTGCCGGGTGAGGCATCATCATGGTCCGGTGAGTATCCCAGACCCGGGAGAGGCCAGGACCATGACCGTCAATGACCCGGGCGAGACCAGCGCCGTAGGCCTCGATGTCGTCTCGCTCGAGATCGGTGAGCACGAGGTCCGCCTTCTCCTGTCCGGCGAGGTTGACCTGGCGACGGCGGGACTCGTCGTCCAAGCCGTCGAGGCAGCAGCGGCGAACGGTGCGACCTCGGTGGAGCTCGATCTCTCCGAGGTGCCGTTCATCGACTCGTCGGGCATCGCCGCGATCGTCAGGAGCCACCGGGCACTGCAAGCCGTCGACGGACGGCTGACGATCGGTTCCAAGTCTCCGCCGGTGGCACGTGTGATCGAGCTCTCGGGTGTCGAGATCGCGCTAAGCGATCACGTGTAGCCCGCGGTCGGGCTCAGTCAGACGCGCCGACCGCCGGAGCGAAGGAAGTTCACGAGGAACGACACGAGGATGACAAGGGCGATGAGGACAAGCAGCGTGTAGAGCATGCTCCGGGATTCCCCCATCGTCAGACGGTCAAACTCATTCCTCGATCTCGTCGACGAGTCCCCAGCGCACGGCGGTGGCCGCGTCGATCGTCGCGCCGGTGATGGCGAGCCAGGCCGTGCGGCGACGTCCGATTCGTCTGGGGATGCTCGCGGTGCCGCCGGCGCCCGGCACCAACCCCATCTGCACCTCGGGCAGCAGGAACGTGGCGTCGGATCTGGCCACGACGCGATCGGCGAACGCGGGCAGCTCGATGCCGGCGCCGACGCACGCACCGTGGAGGTGGAACGTGACGCGGTCTCGGCACTCATGCACCCACCGCCCTGCGCTTCGGGCGGTGCGGATGAGATGCGCGGTCGCCGGGTCGGGGGAGGTTCCGAACTCGTCGAGGTCTCCGCCGCTGCTGAAGGACGGCCCGGCCCCGCTCACGTCGACGCTCGTGATCGAGGCATCGAGGGCCACGAGCCGAAGGGCCTCGACGAGTGCGTCACGCATCGCCGCGTTGAACGCGTTGTGCACCGCGGGTCGGTTGAGCACGATCGTGAGCGTCGAGCCGTCGCGCTCGACGAGCACGGGAGGACCGGTCGTCTCGTGTCGCGAGCCGGGCTGACGGGCCGCGAGCCAGGCGCGGAAGCGCGGCCCCCCTTGCAGCGTCGAGTAGGCGAGTGACTCCGCTACCAGCGCCTCACCCACGTGGAGCGCCCGACCGAGGCGCAGCAGCTGCACGAGCGTCACGGACGCGATCGCCGAGCGGTCGACCGCGTCGACGAGCTCCGCGAGGGCGGCTCGAGCGCCCTGTGCGTGGTGCACCCACGGGCGATCCGCGCCGGCCGAGTCGGTGAGCAGCACGTCGAAGTCCGGTGGCTTGGCGAGAACGACACCAGGGGGTGCGAGACCGACGACCACGCACGGGAGGTCGGCGCGCGCGATGGCCGCCGCCGCGTCGGCATCGTCGAGCAGCACAGCGAGCACAGGGCGCCCGGCGAGCGGTCCGAGCTCGTCCTCGACGACACCGTCCATCACGAGGCGGGCGGCAGCCGCGCTGCCCAAGACGTCGGGGCCCTGCACCGCGGCCACCGTAACCTGACGCCGTGCTCGACAGCTCGGAAGCGGCGACCGCGTCCGACGCCATCGGCTGGGCCGCGAGCGGTGCCATGGCGCTCACGGGGTGGCCGGGCACCGCGCCGCTCGTACCGCAGGCGCCGGTCTACTCGCGCCTTCTCGCGCTCGCCGACGAGGTGGCTGCGCTGACCGCCCGCCTCGGTCGACGCGTCGACATCGACCCGGGCCTGCTGCTGAGCGGACGTGCCGCGCTCCTCGGCCTGCAGCGCTCGGGACGCACGTCCCCGAACGGATCGTGCCGTCTGCTCGAGGCCTCGGACGGTTGGCTCGCGATCAACCTGGCGCGGCCGTCGGACCTCGACGCGGTCGACGCGATCGTGGGCGAGCCCGTCGTGGGGGACCCGTGGCTCGCGCTCGCATCAGCTGCGTCGCGCCTGCAGGCCGGCGAGCTCGCCGCTCGCGCCCAGCTGCTCGGTGTGCCGGCTGCTCCGCTGGCGTCTCGGAGCGTCGCGTGGCACGGCCGCGACCCATGGCGGCTCCTGCACATCGGCGAGCGAAGGGCTCGCCCGGTGGATCGACTCGAGGAGCTCGTCGTCGTCGACCTGTCGAGCATGTGGGCCGGACCAGTGTGCGCGCAGCTCCTCGGGCGCGCCGGCGCGCGGGTGATCAAGGTGGAGAGCGTCAAGCGGCCCGACGGCGCGCGAGACGGTGTCGGGGCGTTCTTCGACTGGTTGCACGCGGGGCACCAGAGCGTCGCGCTCGACTTCGACACCGAAGCCGGTCGCGGCGACCTCCTCCGACTCATCACCCGCGCCGACATCGTGATCGAGTCATCCCGGCCCCGCGCCTTGAGGCAGCTCGGCATCGACGCGGAACGGGTCGTCCGCGACGGCCCCGGGCGTACCTGGGTGAGCATCACCGGGTACGGCCAGGATCACGAGGACGGCGGGCGGGTCGCGTTCTGTGACGATGCGGCAGTCGCAGGTGGGCTCGTCGCCTACGAC